>CAJPTS010000145.1 GCA_905373625.1 Bacteroidia bacterium | reverse complement strand
GGGTAAACAAGGGGCGGGAGGGATCAAGTGGTCTTTATGTTCGCGGTGGCGGTCCTGATCAAAACCTGATAATTTTAGATGACGCGCCCGTGTATAATGCACACCACCTGATGGGGATGTTTTCACTTTTTTCTGGACCTGCCATTAAAAACATAGAACTCGTAAAAGGAGGTTTCCCTGCACGCTATGGTGGGCGTCTCGCCTCCGTACTTGACATTGTCATGGAGGACGGCAATATGCAAGAATATCACGGCTCGCTCACCGTAGGGCTCATATCGTCGCAAGCATCTGTACAGGGACCGATTGTAAAAAACAAAGCATCATTCCTACTAACAGGACGACGCACGTACGCAGACATACTGCTTGCCCCTCTGACAATAAACCAACCCGTAAAACCCGTGTTTTACTTCTATGATCTTACGGCTAAACTCAACTGGCAGATTGACGGACGTAACCGTCTTTATGCGAGTGGTTACATGGGGTCTGACAAGTTCGGTGCAAAAAGCATCGGGAGCTCTTTTGTGAAGATGGATATGGGTATCACTTGGGGCAATATTACAGGTTCTTTACGTTGGAATCATTTGTGGCATGCAAATGCCTTTAGCAATCTTACGGCCATATACAGTTCTTATGACCTCCTCACATACACCACGATACGGATAAACAAGAACGAATTCTCGCAAACATTTTCTTCGGGCATCCAGAATTTAGGATTAAAGTACGATGTAAACTGGACGCAATGGGAGGCGCATACAATCCGTTTTGGAGCACAAGCCATAGGTTACAAATTTGTCCCCATGGCCTCAACATTCAAATACACAAGAAAAAAAATCAACGAATCTAGTGTGACAGCGCTTTATTCGTTGGAAAGCGCCTTATATGTAGAAGATGATATGCGCGTATTTGATCTGGGACGTGTAAACATAGGGTTACGAGCAGCTTATTACGGCATCGATAAATCTTCTACCTTCTTCTTAGAACCGCGTATCGCGGCCAGCGTATACGTTACTGATAACGTATCGATTAAGGCAGGGTACGCACGTATGAACCAGAATTTGCACCTCCTGTCAAGTACGGGCGTGGGGCTGCCAACGGATTTATGGATACCAGCCACGAAGAGATTACCGCCGCAAAAAGCTTGGATCGCCTCACTAGGAGCTGTGTATGACGTAGATCGTATTAGCAGCATATTCAGCATAGAAGGCTATTACCGTGAGAGTCAAGGTAATATTCACTATCGAGAAGGAGCGTCCTATCTAAGTGTAGATGACTTAGCGGGGCACGCAGCGCGTTACTGGGAAGAAAAGGTTACGCGAGGATCGAACTGGTCTACGGGGGTAGAATTCCTATTGCAACGTAAGGTGGGGAAGTTAACGGGGTGGATCGGTTATACACTCTCTTGGACGCGTCTCCATTTTAATGAATTGAACAATGGCAAAAGTTTTTGGGCGACTTACGATCGGAGGCACGACATATCAGTCGTCGCTATGTATCGGTTCAACGAACGTTGGCGCATGGCTCTCACATGGGTATATGGTACTGGTAATGCCTTTACGCTGCCACAGACCTTGCTAACTAACTTCGAGCGTCCTAACGCTACAGACGAAAGTACGCAGGCTAGTTACATAGATTATGGCGAGTTAAACGGAATGCGCATGGGAGCTAATCATAGACTAGATCTCGGCGTACAATGGGTCAAGAAGTTTAAGCGCGCAGAGCAAATTCTCTCTTTTGATATATACAATGCCTACGCACGCAAAAATCCATTCTTTTACATTATAGAACGTTCGGATGTCTCTGACATTTTGGGATCGGGGACACCTAACAACATCTATATTTTGAAGAAATTCTCGCTATTCCCTTTGATCCCCTCAATTGCCTATACTATAAACTTTTAGAAGATGTCTCGTATTACGCTATTCGCCGTCATCGCAGTGGCATCCGTATTCTGTTTTGCCTCGGCGTGTAATCCGCTCTCAGAAGCCGATGATGTTACTATACCTACCATTGAGCCGAAGTTGGTACTAAACGCCTATCTGATCCCACAGAACGATGTACAAAAAATCTTTGTCGCGACGTCGTTACCGCTGAACTATGATCTGACCGATTATTACAAGTCGCTCTCTGGGTATACTGAGGTCTGGAGACTGAGTGAGCGAGGTGTACTACCGAATGCAACTGTACATTTTACAGATCTAGATAACAATGTTACCATCACTCCCACATTTGATAAAGAGATGCTTACCTATAATTTCGCAAAAACGGATATGGCTATTCGTGAGGGAGGGCAGTATGAAGTGAGCGTGGAATACAAGGACTATCCAAGCATCCGAGAGCGCTTTGTTGTTCCCGTGTGTACGAAACCAGAGGTTGATTGCGCTGACGAAGGAGTGGCTACGCTCGTACGGATTCATGCGGAAAAAGAGCCCGCACGTTATTTTTATATACATATGCTTTTGCGTCCAAAAGAGGCACAAGACCCACCGACGCATCTGCAAGAGTTTACTTACTTCGTCTCGTCGGCTACGAGCATAAACGGCGCTATCACAGTCCGACGTCGTACCGTTTCTGTCTTAGATCAGCTCTTTAATGAAAGTAGGTACGAATTGTACTCAGTACACTTATTTGAGCTTGATGAACGCACTTATTTGTACTTTACGGCTTTGGAGCGGAATATGCAGGTGCAAAATAATCCGTTTGCGACGCCCTCGTTGCTCCGCAACTACGTGGAAAACGGTTTTGGGATCGCTGCAGGCGTAATCGACCACGGAGAAATCTTACCGTAATTTTTGTGCAATAATAGCTTTTGCAGACCTATTTGGAGGAGTGCATTTATATACTGAGCTCGGTACAGGAGTGTGAACTCTTACGGGCGATGTATTGGCTTGCTTTTTTCCATAGTGCTGTGTGGGTATCTCTTTGTTTCTCGGCGTTTTGTTAATTAGAGAAAAGGATCTACCTTTGTTGCGTTGTAGAGATTGGAAGTAACCGTTTGGTGTTTACACAGCGAGGTTTGACAGTGTTGGAGAGATGGGTGAGTGGCTGAAACCAACAGTTTGCTAAACTGTCGTATTGGGCAACTGATACCGGGGGTTCGAATCCCCCTCTCTCCGCAACATCGGGGTATAGCGCAGTCCGGTTAGCGTATCTGCTTTGGGAGCAGAGGGTCGCAGGTTCGAATCCTGCTACCCCGACATACGAAGAGACTAACACATTGAGTGGATGAGTTCCAAAGTACTGGCAAATCTAGTTCTACTAGGTTTGCCTTTTTTTTTATTTCTGGAGGGGTGTGTACCTGCTCGAGAGTTCAAAGCCCTTGATGAGAAATACCAAGGGTTGAAAGACCACGTCGCGGCATTAGAGTTTACGAATGATACGCTAAATAATGCGTTAAAGGAGACCCGAGCGGCGAATGCCACACTGCTTAGCAGATGGCGAAAAATGCAGCACGACTCAGACAGTCTGGCTGCTGATTTACGCCAATTGCAGGAGGCTAACCAGCGTCTACGCAATGATTATACTGATCTGGAGGTCTTGCACAAAGGGCTCATGGCGGGCAATCAAAAAGAAATGGGACGCCTTTTGGCTGAGATTCAAAAGAATCAGTCACAGCTACAAGGACGCGAAGACGCCATAAAAGAGATGGAGCGGCAGCTATATCAACGACGTCAAGACCAAGAAAAAGAAGCGCAGCGACAGCAGGCAGATCGGAAGAAGCTAGACTCGCTTCGGACGGATCTAGATAAAATAACCGCAGACGTTGAGAAGAAGAACGCCGATATTGCAGAATTGCAGCGCGCGCTCGCGCAACGCGATTCGGTATCTCGGGCGCTTCGGGAGCGTGTATCAGACGCCATGTTCGGTTTTGAAGGAAAAGGGCTGAGTGTGCATCAAAAGGACGGACGTGTCTACGTCTCACTTGACGAAAAGCTCCTCTTTCAACCTGGGAAATACGACGTGGATAGTAAGGGGAAGGAAGCGATTCTGGCACTGAGCAAAGTCTTGGTACAGCACCCCGAAATAAATGTTGAGGTAGAAGGTCACACAGACGATGTGCCTATGAAAGGTACGGGACAGATTAAAGACAACTGGGATTTAAGTGTGATGCGCGCCACGGCGATTGTGCGTCTTCTCACTACGGCGGGTAAGCTTGATCCGAAGCGTGTAACGGCATCGGGGCGAGGTGAATATTTTCCGCTAGACCCTGCCAAGACCCCAGCGGCACGCCAAAAGAACAGACGTACGGAGATTATTCTTATCCCACAGATTAGTCAGGTACTTGACCTGATTAAGTAAACAAACGAACAACGTATCTATAAGGACAGAAGCAACGTTTATAACAGTAATAAGAAAGATGCAAATGTTATTTTGTAAACGTGTATTGCGTATTTTACTCCCCACTCTTGTCGTTGTGTCTTTATTTTCTTGCAATAAAGATAGTAAGGAGTTCACTCTTGTACACAACTGGCGCGTAGAGAGTGTAAGCCGTGCAGGAGTAGACGTCCCAGCAGACACGGCTATTGGAGACAACTACGATTTTAGGAAGAACGGAAAATGTTATCTGACGCGTAAAGCGACTGGAGAGGTAGAAAGTCATACTTGGAGCAGTGATGATGACCTGAAGGTCTTGTATATTGACGGCTTCCGTTATGAGATTTATACTGCGGCGGGTAACGAGCTCATATTTGGGCAGGTCGTAGACGGTAAGGAGCTATTTACCTACCATACGCGGCAGCGGTAGGGAGGTCAGTTAAGAGTTAAAAGTTAAGAGTTAAAAGTGGAAACCAAAGTCTAAGTCCCAAGTGCGAAATTCTAAGTTCGCGACTAGCGATTATATCTGGGCTTTACTTGGAACTTGGTACTTCGTACTTTGTACCTAAAGAAGGGTGTTTACTTCGTACTTTGAACCTAGTAC
>CAJPTS010000144.1 GCA_905373625.1 Bacteroidia bacterium | reverse complement strand
TCCTTGTTGAAACTAAACTCCTCATGCTCTATGAAGATTTTGTTGCTCTCCGAACTGGGGTCGGTCGGACGCGTCCAGACGTAGCCATTCTCTACCGATCCTGCAAAAGAATTGGATAGGACATAGGAGGCATAACCGCCTAATTTTAGCGCGTAGCGGGGGGTTAGGCGGAGCGAGAGCATTAGAGGAAGTGTGGCATAAGAGTTTGAGACTTGCGTGGTGATCTCGCCCGTGAAAGAGCCTCTGAAGCGCACGATTACGCCCTCTTGTTCTTTATTGACCTCCGTATAATAATCATGCACGCGCGCACGAACCAACATACCCTTGTACTCAAATTGTACCCCGACTTGCAGAGCAAAGGCTGTGGTAAAATGAAAAGAGCGGTAGAAGCCAAATACGGGCGCAAAGTTTGGTGCATAGGCCTCGGCATTAACGCCGTAGGGGATCTTGGTAGGCGTTGTCGCCCCCAGATTTAACCCCACTTTTATAGCCGCATTACGTGTGATGCCTATCACGGCGCTACCAATGCGTCCTTTAGTATCCGTTAGCGAATAAGCAGAAGCCGTGTGTGTATAGCTGCACAGTGTCAGTGCGATAAGAAGTTTGATCCAAGTATTCGCTCGCATTACTTATAGATAATTTCCAAATCGTCTAGTAGGAGTTTACTGCCTACAGCGCCAATGAAATCGTCACCACGTCGGCTGGAGCTAGCCACAATGGTGTAGCGCAGCTTTGCACCAGCGGGAGCTGTAGCGCCCGTAGGTTCAAAGGGGAGCTCAAAACGTGTGTACTCATTCTTTGGCGATAAATCTGTTAGGCGCGCTTTATACAACACTCGCTCACTCGTCTGAATATCGTGAGAGGTGAGTACATCTCCGTAGAAGACTACGGCATACAGATCCAACTCGTCCACCCCTTCTACGGGTTTGCTTTTCTTGTCTACCATTTGTTTACCAGGCACATATTTATACCACCCTGTAAAGGAGACGGGAGTGGCATTGAGCCAAGCTATACCGAAACGCGGCCCTGAAAGAGGATCGCTCATGATATTGGTGGCGTCAAAAGATCCGAGGAAGAGTGCCCCTGCCGCTATAGATTTGCCTGCCTTTCCGATCTCTTCGGTACTAATTTGTACTGCATACTGTCCTGAATGTGCCTCACTACTCTTTTGTATGGAATAGTGGTCTGTTTTTTTCAAGAATTGTCGCGAGAGTTGTAGCCCCACGTTACTGCTACTCCAACCCCCAAGTGGGTGCTCGAAATCGCTCACCGAAGTCCAACGCTCAAAATCAAAGGTTAAGCCTTGCAACTCGGGTTGTACCTTATATGTCTTTGTGGTAAAACCGTCTTCGCTTGTTACGATAATAGAGACAGGAGCAGAGAAATCTGTAGGAGTATCTTGTGGCAGACTGCATTTTGCGCCGCTAGATAATGTGTAGTACGGAGTTAGTGCCGTCAGATCAAGTCCTTTCGAGGGGAAGGTTACTTTAGTCCCCGTAATTTTACAGGGCGTGCTGAGTTCGCGGAAGCCAAATGTGAGGAGCTCGGCTTCGTAATTCAAACGCTGGTCGACTACGACGGAATAGGAACGTGTAATGCTTTTATCCTGCGAAGTGACGGCAAGGCGAACGGGTTTTGAGAAGTCATGCTTCGCGCCCGAGGCAATGCTACAAGTAGCCCCCTCCGATAGTTTGAAACGTAGTGTTAATTCTTTGACATTAACATCACCACCTGCAAAAAATGTATAGGTAGCTCCTGCTATTACAGGATCTTTGTCAATTTCATCAATGGTCACATCAGAGAGAACTGCCTTATCATTCGTGCGTTGTGATACGACAATTCGATAAGATGCGGTTGTTTTATCATCCGCCGCAGTCACAGAAAATGAGACGGGGGAAGAAAAATCGTACTCTTTACCACTCTCAAGGGTAGCTTTAGCCCCAGGTGAGAGTTTCAGTATTGGCTTGAGTTGTGTTAGATTCACCTCGTTGTCCACGAACACTAAAAAGGTATTTTGTTTCCGCGATACCCGTGCTTGAATGCCGTCAAAGGTCAATTGTTCAACATCTGCTTTTGGCGCATCTAACACAACCACAGTAAGTGTATAATCGGTTTTTGGGTGGTTTACTCCCCAGAATTTACGATACGTATAAAGCATAACAGGATTGGTACAATCTATCTCCGTCTCCCCCGACTTGAACTCTTTGGCGTGCGCATCTTTTCCGAGCCAAACAGAAGCAGGTCCTTCGGCTTTTTCCCAAACGGGTGTGGTGTGTATGGCAAAAGTCGCTTTCATGCGAGTTATATCCGTGCCCGCAGGGACTGTGCCCACGATGGACGTGCCGACTATTTGCGTTTCTGACCCTGGTGCATCTAAAATAAATGAAGTAAAACGTCCGCGCTCGTTCGGTTGCAAGGTTTGTTTGACAACGAGTTCGTAACGCTTTGTACTGTAACCGTCTTCGGAAGTAACAATCAGCTCATGAGTCTTACCTCCTGCGAAGTCTAACGGATCGCCCGCTTTCACATTAACCGTTGCGCCCTCCGAA
Organism: Bacteroidia bacterium; assembly: GCA_905373625.1. GTDB lineage: Bacteria > Bacteroidota > Bacteroidia > Bacteroidales > CAJPTX01 > Bacteroides_D. The sequence goes on along the minus strand of CAJPTS010000144.1, from coordinate 2,374 downwards.
ACCTCATACACGGGATACAGTACTCCGAGTGACCCCGAGGTATGAAAAATGAGGCGATGTGGTCCTGTAATGGTGGGCTTGCCCAAAGGAATAAGCTGACACTGAAGCAACTCTGCACTAGAGTATTTCTTCACGGTAGCAAATATCGTATAGGAACTCTTTGCTGCACCATCCTCCGAGGTTACATCTATTTTAACAGGTTCGGAGAAATCAATAGCCTCACCGCGGTTTATAGAAAGTGTTGCCCCGTCGCTCACCTTGAGTATCGGGACTAGTTCGCGGAGGTCGGATCCGCGTGCTGCTTCTGCATAAATCTGCGATCCGTCTATGTCTGCCTCGCTCTGCGAGCCCGCGAAACGGAAAGAGAGTATCTGCGCGTCTTCGTGTAGGGGTGGCTTCTGGGTACGTACCGAGATACGAAAAGTATTAGACGTGCGCTCATCTTCGCTCGTTACACGTATATAGAGAGGTTCGGTGAAATCAAAAACATCGCCAATATTCCAATCGCACGTAGCCTTCTCAGAAAGTGTAAAAGTGGGTTTAAGTGCCGTAATATCAGTATCTTCGGGCACAATGACCTTTATTCGTGTACCGCGCGGCTCGTACTCTGCGCCTTCTATCCCCTCTAGCTTGAAGTCTGATAACCATGCTTCGCCGTTCTTCTCGTCCTGCGGCGGGATGACGGGTGGAGCATCTAACTTAGATAGTTTGATGGTATACTGGCGCTGGTTGCGCTCATTCTCCGAGGTTACAATAAACGTAAAGGGCTTAGTAAAATCATATGCTGCCCCCGACTCACAATTGGCGGTAGCGCCCGACGAAAGGGTAAAAACTGGAACTAGGCGATGTAAATCTGCCATGTGGTTTACTTCGGCGACCACGTTCGTGCTGAGAGGGCGGAGCGTATCGCTCACCATGAGTATCGTATCTTTACCTATAGATTTTACAAAGTGAATAGAAACAAGTTCCGCCTCGTAGTTCCGCGTATCTTCTTTACAAGACGCAAAAAAGAAAAGACTCAAGGATAGCAAAAAGAGAGTGTGCCATACACTCCTCCTAATATGTTTTATCATTTTTCCTCCTCGCCACTTTGTACAAAAGTAGCAAAAGAATTGCACAACAATAAGATAACAAAAAAGCGAGGTACGTATGTGCCTCGCTTTGTTTGCTCTTTTAAGTAGGACGTATCGAATCGTGCTCTAATTTCCCGATGTACGGAACGAATCTGTAATCCGCACAAGCGTAGGTACGACGACCAAGACTGGTACGGGCGCTGTACGAAGCAGGCGCTGTGCTTTCTCGCCGATCATGAATATTGACGGGGCTGCCTTGTCACGGGTCGTAACCACTATTAGCGAATTTGGGATGTGTGCGGCATAGTTATTTGTCACATCCACCAAGTCTTCTTTTTTATTCGCCTCCGCACGATAGGTGCAATACGGTACATCGTTCTTTGCAAAGTACTCTTCGCACTGTGCCGTGTAAGCGTTTAATTTTTTTGCTTCTTCGCTGTCTGCCGCCTGCTCAATTACTATGTGCACCGTGGCGCTCCATTGTTTAGCTAGCTTTACCGTTATGGGCGCTTTTTGCCTACTTTCAAAACTCGTGTCTAAGGGGAATATGACATTTTGGATGGGGGCGGGGGTCATACCATGCCGTATGGTATAAACGGGCACCTCGGTAGAAGCTAGAATCTTCAAAGTATTACTCCCCAAAAAGAACTCTTCAAACCCCGATGCGCCATGTGTAGAGGTTACGATCACTGCATCACTAAAAGCTTCAGCCTGTGCTACGACTTCTTGATAGACCTTGCCTTTCTTGACAATGTATTCTACCTCTATGCCTTGCGGCAACGCCTTCCTAATTTCAGCCACGAGAGTGTCAAATTCTTTTTCAACCAGTCGGCGCTCCTCCTCCAGACTCAGGTGTGCAAAGTCGGGCTTCTTACGCTGTACATAAACCAGCTGAATCGAGGCTCTGGTTTGAGATGCCAGTACGGTGGCTAACGATACGCCATTGCGCGCCTCGTCAGAAAAATCATAAGGGACTATAATGCGTTTCATAATTTCTGTGCGTTATCTCCACAAATATAGCCAATCTAAAAAAGATTACTACCTTTGCGACGGTTCTGGTGGTAGCAGTGAGATGCTGGTGTCAGGATGTCCTGTGGTGTAATTGGCAACACGTCTGACTCTGGATCAGAAAAGTCAAGGTTCGAGTCCTTGCAGGACAACGGAGTTCCTAAGCGGATATGGCGAAATTGGTAGACGCGCTAGACTTAGGATCTAGTGCCGAAAGGCATGAGGGTTCGAGTCCCCCTATCCGCACTAAGGGTGTGTCAATGCAATAATTGGCACACCTTTTTTATGCCTTC
>CAJPTS010000143.1 GCA_905373625.1 Bacteroidia bacterium | reverse complement strand
AACATATTCTGCGCGTTATTTGGGAGCTGATAAGTTTCCAACCCGAGAGTCAACGCACCGATATTGGGCAGGCGCTTCGTTTCTTGTCTAATGCAATCAAGAAGCGTTGCACGGCTTTTATCTTAAGTGACTTTACTGATTTTTCACCCGATGGCGAGCCGCTTTTTTCTGATCCGTTGCGCATCGCGTCGAACAAGCATGATTTAGTTGCGCTACGTGTCTATGATCCGCGTGAGGAGAATCTCCCTGACGTCGGACTCATACAGCTCACGGATGCCGAGACGGGAGCTGTGCGTTGGGTAGACGCCTCTAGTCGTCGAGTGCGCGAAGCATATGCAGAATTAGCTAACCAACGACAGGTGGCTTTACAGAAACTTTTTAGCCGTGCACGGGTGGATTGGGAGAGCGTTGCTACAGATGAAGATTATGTTTATCCGCTTGTTAAACTCTTCAAACAGCGAGGCTGATATACAAACACGTTCGTCGGAGGGTTGTCTTATACCTATCTGCCCGTTATACGAAAAGTGAATATTACGCAGTGCAGCCCTTCGGCATAGAAATGATGCAAACCTGCAAATTGAGCATCTCTAATTTAAACAAGAAATGTCCCGCATTGCGTTAGTAGTACGAATTTCTACGTATTGTAGAATGTCTGACCTCAAATTTAGAAACGAATGATATTACACCACATCAGATCGGTTCTGCTCCTCGCCGCGTTTTCACTTTGCTTTGCGCCGTTGTTAGCCAACCCTACGGCAGAGCGTCGTCTGAGTCGCGATTCTATACAGGTAGGTGATTCTCTCATGCTTACGCTAAGAGTATACACCCAAAAAGGAGCCGAAGTCTTTCTCCCCGAGCTTGCAGACACTCTCGGTGGCGGCGTTGAGTTATACCAGAGACCCTATCTTGATACGCTGAAGTACGACGACACGGCTTACATAGCTCAGTGGATGTTGCCGCTGGTTTCTTATGATACGGGGTGGCGGGTAGTACCAGACATCCCTCTTCTTGTCATGTACAACGGGCAGGTCGATACTCTACAAACCGAAGTCAGCATGTTTCATGTCGCTTACGTCCCATTAAATGAGGCGATAGGCGAACTTGCTGATATACGTGAACCACTGGAGCAGTCTATTACACTCCGCGAACTCCTCCCTTGGTTACTGGTCTTTTTGGCTGTGCATTTGATAGCAGTGTGGATATTTTTATGGCTACGTTACCGCAAGAAAAAACTCCGTATTACGCCCGAGAAACCCAAAGATACGCGTCCGCCAAAAGAAATAGCGTTGTTAATACTCAATGAGCTGAATCAGAAAGAAGCTTGGCGCACACCTGGTCCTAAATACTTCTATACGGGGCTTACAGACGCCTTACGGGGCTATTTAGCAGCCACGTGGGGGATACGTACCTTGGAAGAAACAACGGCGGAGATACTCGCAGCACTACGTACAGAAACCACGTGCTCTGGCGCGCATCTGGAGCAAATACGACGCGTATTACAACGCAGCGACCTTGTGAAATTTGCACGCTTTGAACCCACCGAGACCGAGGCGCGTACTGATGGGCATTTGGCAGTGCAGATCGTTGAAGAGATCGCCGCGCAGGTGGCTCTAGAGCAAAAGAAAGAGTCAGAGAATATAACCACGCCGTCTGAAGCCACAGAACTACCACAAAAACAAGCAGAGGAGGTTAAGTAATATGTGGGACATTCAGTTTGCCAACCCCGCCTACCTTCACCTGCTTTGGCTCATACCCTTACTTATCGGGTGGAAAATTTGGCGTTCGCGCGACCGTAAGACGGCTATTCTATACTCATCATTTGCACTGCTCCCCAAGCAGAAAAGCATAAGTGTTTGGACGAGGCATTTTCCTTTTGCCTTTAGATTATTAGCTATTTCTTTCTTAATAGTAGCAATCGCACGTCCCCAAAGTTATAGCACTAGTGAAACCACGACCACCGAAGGGATTGATATTATGCTCTCCTTAGACGTGTCGGGGAGTATGTTGGCGCGCGATTTTAATCCCGACCGAATCGAGGCCGCAAAACGTATCGGGATACAATTTATCTCGGGACGCCCCACAGACCGTATGGGGTTGGTGATTTTTGCGGGCGAAGCTTTTACCATGTGTCCGTTAACATTAGATCATGCCACCCTGATCAACCAATTCAATACGGTAGAAATGGGTATGCTCGAAGACGGTACGGCGATAGGATCGGGGCTCGCCATGGCGGTAAATCGTCTAGTAAATAGCGATGCAGTGAGTCGTGTTGTCATCTTGCTTACAGACGGAGTAAATAACAGTGGCGAGATTGCGCCTTACACAGCCGCAGAAATTGCGCAGACGTACGGTATACGTGTCTATGTGGTCGGAATTGGTTCAATGGGGTCGGCGCCCTATCCCGTTCAAACGCCCTTTGGTATTCGTTACCAGCAAGTTGAGGTACAGATAGATGAACCTCTTATGAGAAAGGTGGCGCAGATGACTGGGGGCGAATACTTCCGTGCTACAGATAATAAAGCGCTGGAAGAAATCTACCAGAAGATTGATGCTCTAGAAAAATCTAAAGTTAATGTGAACCAGTATATGCACTACAGCGAGGAATTCTTCTTGTGGGGCGTACTGTCCCTCGTATTTGTGGGCTTGGAAATACTTTATCGGGCTTTTGTTCTTCGTCAATTGCCATAGGAGGTCTCGCAGCATGTTACTATTACCCACTCTTTATTCTACAGCTAGAATGCATGCATCGCCTTGGCTAACTTACTTTTTGTACTGTCTTTAATGATTGGCGCACATGTTCCGTTTTGCTAATACAGAGATCCTTTGGTTGTTATTATTGCTTCCGCTCTATATACTTTTGCTCATTTATATTCGCTACCGTCGCACCCGACGCTTGGCTCGTTTTGCTACCAAAGACGCATTTCAACGTTTAACGTCGTACAGTTCCCTCCCGCGCTTCTGGTGGAAGTCTATTCTACTCGGTTTTGCACTCATCTTTTTGATTCTGGGGTTAGCGCGTCCTCAGTTCGGGCTAAAACAAACGAAGCAGCGCCGTAATGCTGCCGAGATAATGTTTGTTCTCGACGTGTCAAAGAGTATGTTGGCAGAAGACGTGCGTCCGAACCGACTGGAACGTGCAAAGCTCGAAATATTACAACTGATGCGTAAGCTAAAAGATGACAGGGTAGGGCTTATCCTCTTTGCTGGCAGAGCTTATGTGCAGTTACCCATCACGAGCGATAATGTCTCGGCACAGATGTTCATCTCAAAAGCTAATTGTGAGATGATCTCAGAACAAGGAACTGTTTTAGGCGACGCTATTGATTTGGCGTTAAACTCCTTCAGTCCGCAAGCTGACGTGGGGCATGCCATAGTAATAATCTCGGACGGCGAGAGTCATGAGGGGAATCCGATAGAAAAAGCCGAAGAGGCGGCTCAAAAAGGTGTACGAATATTTACGGTTGGGATTGGCTCGCCCGAGGGAGTACCGATCCCCGAAGTAGGCGGTGGGGTCAAAAAGGACGCTAATGGCAATATCATAATGTCTAAGCTGGACGAGGTGACGCTTTCGCAAATCGCTGCCAAGGCAAATGGTATCTACATGAGAGCAGCTGCTGGACCCTCTGGACTTACTCCCATTTTAGATGAAATAGAAACCATGCAGCGAGCGGAGTTTGAACAAGTGGCTTATTCTGTGTATGACGAGCAGTTTCAGACGGCTTTTATCATTGCACTCTTCTTTTTTATTGCCTCTCTGTTGGTAATGGAAAGAAAGCACCCGTGGTTCAACCTTGATAGTCTCTTTGCTGAGAATAAGGAGAAGAAATAATGAGGGCTTTTATGCTTGCTTGCGCACTGCTTCTCGTTGCAGTAGAACTGAGTTTTGCTCAAAAAGACGCAAGCTATATCCGCAAAGGAAATTCCGAATTTGGTAAGGGGAAGTTCTACGAGGCTGAGCTTGAGTACAGGAAAGCGTTAGAACAAGATGGGAGCTCTACTAAGGCGCAGTTTAACCTAGGAGGGGCACTCTTTCGGCAAGAGAAGTTAGACGAGTCGCTAAAAAGTTATTCAATGCTTGCTGAGCGTAATGATGTTACCGAGGCTGTGCGTGCCAGCTCGCTTTACAATCTTGGAAATATACTCTTCAAGCAAGAGCATTACAAAGAGAGCGTTGAGGCGTATAAACATGCTTTGCGTCTCGATCCTGGTGCCGAAGATATTAAGTACAACCTCTCAGCGGCACTGCGGAAGCTGAAGGAACAAGAGAATCAACAAAATCAAAATAAAGATCAGAATCAGGATCAGAACAATGATAACCAGCAGGATAAGAATAGCGGGGGAGAAGGTGATAACAAGCAAGAGAATAATCAGGATAAAAACAATCAGAATAATGCCAACAACAACGATAAGCAACAGAATCAGGGCGATAACAAAGAGCAAAATAAGAAGGGAGGCACTGACCAACAGCAACAAGGTGCACAAGGACAGCAGAAAGAAAAATCTGGTATGACACAAGAGGAGGCTGCCCAGCTCCTAAAGGCGTTAGAAAATCAAGAGAATGCTTTGCAGGCAAAAATACAGAAAGAAAAAGCAAAGAGTGCTAAGAAAACAAAACAAGAGAAAGATTGGTAGCTTTGTGTAGCAAGGTTGGCTCTATCACGAGAAAATAATAAATTCACGAGCCCTAAGAGGTTTGAAACTCAAAAAGGTATTTGCATTATGAATTTGGGTATAATGGCGAAGAGTGTGTGTATGTCCGTGTTAGCGTTGTTTGTCTTCGTCTTCGGACAGACGGCTGGTGCGCAAGAAATGACACTAGATGCCCCCACATCGGTCTATGTAGGGCAAACTTTTCGTGTCACTTACACATTTAAGGGCAATTACTCCGACTTTAAGCCACCTGTATGGGGAAATGCTTTTACCCATACAAGGACCGTTTGAACAGAACTCGTTCAATATTAGTATGATCAATGGGC
>CAJPTS010000142.1 GCA_905373625.1 Bacteroidia bacterium | reverse complement strand
GTGTTTTATCAATATAGAGAAGTTTTCTCTTTCGTAGCTTCTCAAAATCTTGGACTCCGATTGGAAAATTCTTTCGAGCGACCATCTTCTCGTATACGCTTTTGTGCTACGAAGATACAAAACTAAGTACAAGGTAGAAGGTACGGAGTACGAGGGTTATTTAGGTACAAAGTACGATGTACACACAGTGCGATTATCGTCAGGGTTTACTTAGAGCTTCGTACCTAGACCCTCGTACCTAAGAGTTTTAACCTCCTGCACTACTTTATCACCACCACTAAATAGCGCGACTGACGCCAGAACTTGGTTTTGTCTACTATTTTTATGGTCACCACTGCGCCCTCATCATTTGTAACGAGCTCATAGCTGTCTGTTGGGTGCTTGGTTACAAACTCCACGCCTTTTTTCGTTGCGAAGATCGGGATCTCTTCTGTTTTTTCTATACTAATCTTGGTGAAATAATCCAGCGTCATATCCGCCTTGAGCTCGGTGTGCTTACCGATGCCAAGGAAGCCACCCGTGCGCGATATTATTTTATTCTCAATGAGCTCCTTCCGACTCCCGAAGGCATACCACGCCTCATTGATTTGTTCGTGTTGCTCGTTCAGCTGCTCAGTGAGCTCGCGGTTCACCGAATCCAAATCACTTACAGCCAGCGTGAGCGAATCTACAGAAAAGTTTAACGACTCAAGGTTCTCGCGCAACGCCAAAATAGTCGAATCTCGCTGCTCCACCCGACGCGTCATCTCTTTTATCATCTTCTCAAACTCCGCCACCTTCATGTTCGAAGCCTTGAGCTTCTTAGTCAGTTGCGCCAGCTTGGAATGATTTTCAGACATAATGCGATTGATATCTATGATGTCTCTTGCAATCCGCTCCCGCCCGTCTTCGGGGATATCAGCATTCGCACCACTGCGCACCTCGCTGGAGATCTGCTGCTCTTTAGACGTTATTAGCCGCAGGTTGTCCTCTATTTGGTTGAGAGACTCGAAGAACTCATTGATCGTGGCATCCTTTTGATCAGATTGAACCTTCAACGAATCTATACGACTTTCCAACTCCGCGATGCGCTGTAGCTCTGTCTGATTACAGCTTAGCAAAAAGAGAGAAACTGCTGCTAACAGCAATAATGCAAAACGTCTCATTCCTTTTATGTTTGTGTTTTAGCCAATTATTTCGTTATGCTATTGTAAACGTCTGTAGGCGTTACAAAGTATACATTATTCTACAGATGGTGCTTCCTCTTTTTTCACGTCCGTGGTAGGCGATTGTGTAGAGGGCGAGGCAGCTACTCGGGATGCCCGTGGCGCAGTCCAGAGAGGTGGGTGCAAAACATAATCCTCCATAGCCTTATTTTCGACAGAGTCTTTCAGATACTTTTCAATCATCAGTCCTGCGATGGGGGCAGCCCAACGCCCTCCTGGACCTGCGTTTTCTACATATACCGCAACAGCTATCTTGGGGTTGTTTTTCGGCGCAAATGCTATGAACACTGAGTGGTCTTCGCCATGCGGATTCTGTGCCGTTCCCGTCTTTCCGCAAATCTCTAACCCTGGCACGCATGCTCGCCACCCAGTAGGACCGAGACCGAGGTCTGCATTCACAGCACCGTACATTCCATTTACAATAGGGTCAAAAAAAGTAGAATCTATATTGAGATCGTGACGTGGAGCAACAAAAGGCACAGAGTCAGCAATGGAACGCACCAAATGCGGTTGATAATAGTAGCCGCGGTTGGCTATCACTGTAGCAAGATTCGCCATTTGAAGCGGGGTAATAGAGAGCTCGCCCTGCCCTATGGCAAGCGAGATGATGGTAAGCGAATTCCACCCGCCTTTGCGAAAATACCGATTGTAAAAAGGAACTGTAGGAACAATACCATTCAATTCGCCGGGGAGATCCACACCGAGCTTTTGCCCAAAGCCGAACGAACGTACTTGATTCTCCCAATTACGAAAAGCGCCCTCGATACTATCAAAGCGCTTCGAGTCTAGGAGGTTGCGGAATACATAGCAAAAATACGTGTTGCAGGACATGCGCACCGCAGAGGTAACATCGCTTGCATACGGATGATTATGACAGCCCACGCCACGCCCGACAGGATAGCGCCCATGACACTGATAGCCCGTCTCGGGGAAGACTACCTTCTCTTTGAGTCCTATCAGAGCATTGACTATCTTGAACGTAGAGCCTGGCGGATAGAGTGCCATGATTGCGCGATTAAACAAGGGCTTTTTCTTGCTGGAATCGAGCTGCTTGAAATTCTCGGAGCGGATGCGTCCCACCAACAAATTGGGATCGTAAGATGGACTGGAGACCATGGCTAAGATCTCACCATTTGTAGGATCTAAGGCAACGATACTCCCCGTTCGTCCTTGCATCAGTTTTTCGCCGTACATCTGCAAGTCTACAGAGAGGGAAAGATGCAAATTCTTTCCCGCTATCGCAGCAGTATCGTACGCTCCGCGCGCATACGAGCCTTTAATGCGGTTGTGTACATCTACCATCAGCGTCTGTACACCTCGTTTGCCTCGCAGCTCCTTCTCGTAGGCTTTTTCAATCCCCGTGATGCCGATATAGTCACCAGGTTTATAGTAGGGCTGGTCAAAAATAATACGCTCATTCACCTCGCCTACATACCCCAGCAGATGTGCTGCGGTGGCATTCGGATAGTAACGCAAGGTACGCGCCTGTGCATAGAACCCAGGGAATTCGTGCAATTGTTCTTGCAGATATCCGTAGTCCTCTGCCGAGATTTGCTTTAAGATGATAGACTCCTTGTACGTGGAATATTGTTTGGCCTGTGTGAGCCCTTCTATCAGTTGTTCTTTTGGGATGTGAAGCAGCGCCAAGAGCTTAGCCGTATCAAACGTCTTGACTTGTGAGGGGATCACTAGTAGGTCATATGCCGCTTCGTTATATACGAGGAGTTTGCCATTACGATCATACACAATCCCCCGTGCAGGATATAGCGTTATACGCCGCAATACGTTGTTATCTGCCGAGAGCTTGTAGGAGGGATCTACTATCTGGATATAAAATAGCTTAGCCGCAATAATAACAACGACTAAAACAAATATGAACACTATCAGTAGCCGCCGATTAACTTGAATACCCATCTGAGAATCTCAGTAGTGCTTAACGTGCCAGAGCACTAGTTTTTCACCCTATCTAAAGGCGGATAAATAAAGAATTCGGCAATGAGGAGAACAACACTCGAAACAAACACATTGCCCACTACGCGCAACAGGGTAAACCACGGCGTGGCAAAGACTGGTGCTGAGGAGAGAAAATGAAGGAGCAAATGATGCGCTAACACCAGTATTATTATCAAGCGCGCAGTCCAGGCAAAGCCCATGGCGCGGAGAACGGGGAAAGGGGTCTTTAATAGTTGCTGTTGCGTGGTGGTAAACGAAATGAGCGGAGCACGCAAAAATGCCATAAACGTGGTAGCGGCAGCGTGAAGGCACAATGTGGAAGAAAATAAATCTACACTCAGCCCAAGTAAAAAGCCTAACACATAGAGAAAAGGACGAGAAATATTGTTCGGCAGAACTAGTATAAACAGAACGTATACATACGGGACGACAAAGCCCCACAGTTGGATATTATCAAATATAAAGACCTGCGCTAGGACGCAGCCCAAAAAGAGCAAAGCGTACTGCCAGAATTTACTCATCAGTACTGCGGAGTATTTGTTGTTCGATAGAGTCGCGTTCCTCGCGCAAACTGTCAGCTATGAGAGTCACATAATGCAACCGTTTGAAGTCGCAGCCGAGCTTTACGCGCACAATATTAAAATCGCCTCCTTTCACTTCCACGTTATCTACAATACCCACAAAAAGATCAGCGGGGAAGATGTTGGAGTAGCCCGTGGTAACCACCGTATCTCCCTTTCGGACGTCAACATGGTGTGGGATGTCTGAGAGGAGCGCCGTTTGATAACCTATACCATCCCATCGCAAAGAGCCAAAATACCCTGTGCGTTTCAATTTAGCGGAGAGACGCATATCAGTATTGAGCAAGGATATTACAATGGAATAATGGCGCGACGTGGTTAGCACCATACCCGCCACACTCCCATCGGCAAGTACGGGCATCGAGGGCATTATACCCTGCTTAGAGCCAACGTTGATAGCAAAATAATTATGCTGATTAACCACCGAGTTACTTACCACAGTCCCCCCATAATACTTATACTGCGTCGCATATAACGAGTCAAGCGTCGCTTCGTGCAAGACATCTACGATAATGCGTCGGTGCTCAAGTTCATTGCGTAGGGCTAAATTTTCTGCCACGAGGCGCTCATTTTGGTCGCGTAACCCGACATAGGAAGATAACGCCGTGAGCTGTTCTTCTACGAAAGCTTCTGCCTCTTTCAACCAAAAGCCTGCACGCGCCTTCAACAAATAATCACTTTGTAGATAAACGGCAATGGCGACGCTTTCCAGTAAAATAAAAAAAGCGAGATGCTGAAAGCGTTTTAGGAAACGAAGTAAGGCCGTCATGCCTCGTGTCAGATATTACCCCGTGCTCTACACACAGAATGAAAAGAGAGAGCACGAGTGCGATGCGCTAACGCATCAGAAACTTGCACGACTCTACATTCTTTAGCGCAATGCCCGTCCCGCGCGCAACGGCATGGAGCGGATCCTCGGCCACGATGAAGGGGATCTTAATCTTATCCGAGAGGCGTTTATCGAGCCCACGCAATAGCGCCCCCCCCCCAGTTAAGTAGATACCACTCTTCACGATATCTGCGTAAAGTTCTGGAGGCGTTAACTCTAAGACATTAAGTACCGCAGTCTCTATCTTGCTGAGCGATTTTTCTAAACAGTGAGCAATCTCTTGGTAGTTTACAGGGACTTCGATTGGCAAGGACGTCATCAGATTCGGACCGTGCACCAAATAATCCTCGGGCGGATTTTCTAAATCAGCCAGTGCGGCGCCGACGGTGATCTTGATATCCTCCGCGGTACGCTCGCCGATCTTTATAT
>CAJPTS010000141.1 GCA_905373625.1 Bacteroidia bacterium | reverse complement strand
CCCATAACCTTAGCACACTTATCAAAGGCCTCACCCGCGGCGTCATCAATAGTTTGACCGATCAGTTCCATATGCAACGGATTCCGCACCAATACTAGTTGGGTATGGCCTCCTGATACGAGAAGCGAAAGGAAGGGGAAACGGGGCGTGCGAGAGTCTTCGGCAGTTTTCATAAATGGCGAAAGAACATGCCCTTGAAGGTGATTCACTTCGACAAGTTTAGCCCCAGTTGCTAAAGCAAGTCCCTTGGCAAAAGATACGCCCACCAATAAAGCTCCCATAAGTCCAGGTCCACGCGTAAAAGCAATGGCATCTAAGTCTGTCACTGAAACCTCTGCTACGCGGAGAGTTTCGGAGACCACGGGTACTATATTGGAAAGATGCGCCCGCGAGGCTAATTCGGGCACTACTCCTCCATACTGTTCATGCACTTTTTGCGTACTTATTAGATTGGCGAGCAGCTGTGTATCTCGGATTACAGCCGCCGAGGTGTCATCGCACGAAGATTCTATGGCTAAAATCAGAGGCGCTTCTATGCGTTTACGAGCTTGTATATCTATTCCCATTGTAGATCCCCAGAGCGTGGTTAAGCGTTTTTAATAGGCACTAAGCCCATTTCGCGCGCCTTTTCGAACATAAATTTTTCTGCTTCCTCTGCGTTGTTGGCTATTAAGCCATCTAAGATGGCATCTTTTATAGCATTCTTTATCTCGCCTACTTCTTTGCAGGGGGCGAGACCAAAAACTTCCATAATTCGCTGCCCAGAAACGGGGGGCTGGAAATTGCGGATCGCATCGCGTTCTTCTAGATCTTGTAACTTCTCGCGTACACGCTTAAAATTGTGTAAGAAACGTGCCACTTTATTCGGATTCTTTGAGGTTATATCTGCCTCGCAAAGTAGCATGAGTGACTCTATTTCATCTCCTGCATCAAATAAAAGGCGACGCACGGCGCTGTCAGTGACCTCATCGTCGGTTAATGCTATTGGGCGCATGTGTAGTCGCACTAGTAGTGCGATCCGTTGCATTATTTCATTCTGTGGTAGATGCAAACGGCGAAAGATCTTGGGTATCATTTTAGCACCAACATATTCATGAGCATGAAACGTCCAACCGTGTCCTGTCACAAAACGTTTTGTAGGCATTTTACCCACGTCGTGCAGTAATGCTGCCCAACGTAACCACAAATCTGCCCCCGCCGCAGCGGCATTATCTACTACTTGCAGAGTATGATTAAAATTATCCTTGTGACCTCGCCCTTCTACGTTCTCCACGCCTTTTAGCGCCACGAGCTCTGGTAAAAAATGAACTAACAAGCCCGTTCGTTCCAACAAGAACAGCCCCTCTGATGGCTTCGGCGACAGGAGAATTTTATTAAATTCATCTACTATACGCTCGCTGGATACAATATGTATTCGCTCAGCATAAGCGCAAATAGCATCAAAAACGTGCGGAGCGATCGAGAATCCCAATTGCGACGCAAAGCGTATTGCGCGCATCATTCGCAACGGATCGTCGTCAAAGGTTATACCAGGTTCGCGCGGTGTTACGATCTTACAAGCCTCTAGATCTTTCTGCCCTCCGAACAAATCTATCAGCTTCCACTCTTCGCCTGGCGTTAACGACATTGCCAAAGCATTGATGGTAAAATCTCGACGCAAGAGATCCTCCTCAAGTGTGCCGTCTTCCACTATAGGTTTACGCGAATTGCGCCGGTAAGACTCTTTGCGCGCACCAACGAACTCTATTTCCATACCCTCGTAATGAAACTGCGCAGTGCCAAAATTCTTGAATACAGCGACTTTATTTACGCCTAACGCTTTAGCTACCGTATCAGCGAACTCAATCCCTCCCCCGAGCGTGACAAAATCTATGTCATTATTCTCACGCCCAAGTAACATATCGCGAACATAGCCTCCTACCAAATAGACGGCTTTGTTTAGTTGCTGGGAGGCGGCATATACTGCACTAAATAAGCGCACCTCGCTGTCAGAGATCGCAACCTCTGTCGCTCTTATAAAAGAATTTGTGGAAAAAGTCTCCTCACTCAGCATCACGCCTCTCTTCTACAAAAAGAGTAGGATATATGAGGAAATAATAACCGAACCTTAACACAAAGCGCCTTCCGCTAGAAACAATAACGATTCCGGAAATCAAGCATTTTAAGAAGGGCAATAGCCACTTCCTGTCCCTTCCGACTGTGAGTTCCGTCTGCTCTATCTAACGCCTGCTGGCGTGTGTTGGCCGTTAGCACTCCGAACATTACAGGAAAAGGAACTCCTGTACAGGCCGCCTGTTCAATAGAATGCGCTACTGCATCAGAGATAAAAGTAAAGTGCGGCGTATCGCCCTGTACAACACAGCCGAAACAGATGGCACTGTAAGACATCCTATCGCGCGGCTCTGCCAAAGAAGAGTTAAGCGGTCCGTAAAAATACATACTCACCGCTTGCGGCAACTCATAACACCCAGGCACTTTGATGATCTCGACTTGGCGGACACCGTTATCTACTAAGATATTTACGGCATCTTTAACCAGCAAGTCGACAATATCACTGTGCCACTCCGCCGCAAATATTACGACGCGCTCTTCGGGACGAATGATAAAATCTTTCTGAGACGTATCAAAAGCTGTTGGCTGACTCATCTCGGCAACAGATTGAAACTACTTACCTAAAACCTTAACTCGCTCAATAAACTTATCGATGTCGCGTGCTTGAGCGCTACGCGGGTAGGAGTCCTTAATAAGTTGATAATCGCTGAGCGCTTCTGTCCACTTTGCCATCCCCTCGTAAAGTAAACCGCGTTTGAGGAGGAAAATGGGCGTCGTTAAACCATTCTCGCGATAATCTATTGCTTTGCTGTAGTAGGTTAGCCCTGTAGTAGCATCGCCTTTTTCTACATAGCAGTCACCTATAGCACCGAGTGCAACGGGGGCCAACATTTTATCTTCTAAGGAATAATCTTTCAGATACTTGATGGCGTTATCAAGGTCACCGAGTTCTCTGTAACAGATCCCTGCGTAGTAACGACACAGATTACCCATCCTCGTACCCGCATAGTCGTCTAATACTTGCAAGAAGCCCAAGTTGTTCCCGTCGCCGTTCAGTGCTACCTGAAACGAATCTTTTCCGAACTGCTGCTCTGCATAAAAAGCTTGCACTTGTGCTTCGAGCTCGTGTGGCTTCGAATATAAGTTCGAGTAAGCAATATAACCTACCACCAACAGCACCAATATGGCGACGCCCGCCAACAACCACTTACGGTTCTTTTCCAAGTACTGCTCGGTATGAGTCAAGGCGTTTTCTATAGATTCTACGCCATTAAGCTGCTCTTCTACCTTCTGATTCTTTGCCATTGTACAACAATCCTCTTAATCTCTTTGTATTTCAGACGCACAAAGGTAATTTAATTTTACGTATTCTTTTTATTGCTAAGAGAAAAGCAGAATTTGAGAGATTAGTCTCTACCCGACTAGCAGCCTCACATCTAAGTATCAGACGGTGCTATGGCAAACATTCGCCTAGTCGGCGATTAGATTGTTGAAAAGCGGAGGAGCTAAAAGGCTTTTTCCTCGTCGTGTGGTGTATAAAAATACCACTGGAAGCCAAAACGGAAAGTGCGCTCACGTTCAGGATAGGCAACTGCCGAAAAGGAGTTTCTGCTCCACCAATTCTCATTTAGATGATTTACTGAGACAAAGAGATTAGCAGTCTTCCACTTCACGTTGAGCACGAGATCCAAGAAAGGATAGTTTCCCAATTGGAAAGCATTTTGTCGATGATAGATCCCTAAAGGGACATCATAAGTATCGGCATAATACTTTGTCCGATAGGTACACTCTAGGGCAATGCGAAGTCGCAGCACTTGTGGAACAGCTTCTAATTCATAGCCTACAGAACTGTATACCGTAAGGAGGGGTAAAGCTAATGCCGTGGAATGCGAACTAGTTTGTAACACTAATCGACTTGAGAGATTGATGCCACGCCAACGGAGTTCTTCCTGTAAATAGCCGCTTAAGACATTTAATGTTGCTTCTTGTTCGGGCTGGCATTCGTTGTTAAAATACGTATAGTGGCGATAGAGACGGTTTTGAATACCGATCCGCGTTTTAGCCCAAGGAAGCTGAAGTTCAGCCTCCGAGTGCAAATAAGTGGTAGGGACTAATACATCAGCTAATTCCCACTTTGCCGTATTAGAGAAATGATGCATCTCGAAGTAAGAAGGATTGCTGCGTACCGTAGAGAAGCGGAGCTGTAAATTCAAGTCTCGCATTGTGCGAAACGGGTTTAATAACAGTCGCGCCTCTAGAGCAAGATCGCCCGCCCGACTTCCCCCTCCATAGAGATAGGCATTGGCGTTCATGGAAACATAAGGCATCCGATAGTCTAAATTAGCGCCTACATATACATTAGACTCCGCTTTTCTAGCATAGCCCCTGAGGTAAAGTAAAGGTTGCGGCTGCGAATAGAGATCGTGCGTATAACCTATCCACGCCTTGAGGGCAGGAAAAGGGAAAGTATATTGGGCATGCTCATTGGAACGAAGTGCAAGTCCTAAACGAACATCATAATTCTCGGAGGCTACCGAATCATGTGTATAATTATCTGCAATATTATAGCTGCGCCCTGTAGGCGGAACGGGTTCTACGTAGGTACGCGCAAGCGTCCGATAACTTTGTAATAGCAACAACGTCAACGCAGGCTGGTTGTATACATACGTGTATCTGTTTACCGTATCTGTTCGCGAGTTTGTGCTCCGATACAGATCTACACCCGTCTCTAAGGTAAACCGATTCTGTCCGAAGAGTGTATTATTATTTGTATGATAAACAGGGAATTGACCTTGTGCAACAACTGTGTCTAGAAGCCAACGCGAGGAGGTCATACCTCCATTCAGGCTGTGCTCCATACGACGCACGGCTACGGACGCAGAAGCATAAAAACGACCATACACCACCGAGGCAAAAAGCGACCCCACGTTGTAACGCGATTTGAGGTTTACCATGGTAGCCAAGTCGTCGGCATGCATTAAGTTAAAGCCGAAATTAACTCCTGGTGCCAGATTCTGT
>CAJPTS010000140.1 GCA_905373625.1 Bacteroidia bacterium | reverse complement strand
AGCTTGACGTGCCACAAAAGGATGCTATAGAACAAAAAGAAGCAGTTACGCAACCAGAGACTCCTGACACGAAAGAAGCAGACGCTAAAACGCAAAAGAGTACCAAAGCGGAAGCAAAGAGCGAACAGCAGAAAGTTGAGGCGAAAAAAGAGGATACCAACGCTGTAAAAAAGACGGTGCAACAAAGTGAAAAGCCGAAAGATGCAAGTGAGACTGCCGCGCCTAATAAACCTCAGCCACGTATAATTGGGAAAATTGAGATTACCGAGCAAACGAACAAGCACGGTAAGCATAAACAGTTTGAGGCCAAACCCGAAGTAAAGAAAGTTGAAACTCCTGCGCCGTCTGATACGACCAATGAGAATAAAGCGACGGAAGCTGTCCCCGAGGTAAAAGCCGAGGAAAAGAAACCACAGCTTGAGTCTGAGGTCTATCGGACAAATGTTACTAAGCTTGCAGGGACTACGGTGGTCGGGAAAATTGATCTCGATACTTTAGCAGATAAAACTCGGCGTAAGCCCGAGGCAAGTGCAACGCCTGGTGGTGGAATTCAAAAGAGGAGAAGACGCAAGAAAGTAGGGAGTAGCGAAGACGCGCCACAAATACAGAATGCAGAGCAAAGACAGCAATTCCAACAGCGACAAGGGCAACAACAACGAAGTGGAAATAATATGCCGCAGCATGACCAAGAGCGGCGCAAAAAGAAGAATAATAAAAAACCACAACCTGTACAACGCCAAGAGATTACACAGGACGTTGTTAACGAGCGTCTGAAAGAAACGCGTGCACGGCTTGCGGCTCAGAGTCCATTGTCGAAAAGTGTGAACTATCGGAAAGAAAAACGAAGTCTCCTAGAGGCTCGCCGTGAAGAAGAAAATCTGAGAAACGAAGAAGCACGCAAGACGCTACAAGTGAGCGAATTTGTCTCGGTAAATGAGCTTGCGGGCATGATGGACGTCCCTGTAAATGAGGTGATTGATGCTTGCTTAGGACTAGATCTAATGGTCTCTATCAATCAACGTCTTGACGGTGAAGCGCTAGTACTCGTTGCCGATGAGTTCGGCTATAAAGTGGAATTTGTCGGTCCTACACTCGAAGACGAGCTAGGTAATGTAGAAGACCGACCCGAAGACTTGAAACCGCGTATCCCCATATTCTCTGTATTCGGACACGTCGATCATGGGAAAACATCACTGTGTAACAAGATTACGAATCGCGTAAAGAAAGAGGCGGGAGATATAACCCAAAGCATCACTGCCGATATTGTTACTCTGGCCTCAGGCGAGCAAATGGTTCTGGTAGACACTCCAGGGCACGAGGCTTTTACTGCCATGCGCTCTCGCGGGGCTAAAATTGCAGATGTCGCCATTATTGTAATCTCTGCCGTGGAAGGGGTGCAGCCACAGACCGTGGAAGCTATTAACCATGCGGCGAGCAATGGCGTACATATAGTCTTCGCTATCAACAAAATTGATATGGCGGATGCTAACCCGAAGCGCGTGTTAGATGAACTCGCAAATATGAACTACCTCGTAGAAGAATACGGTGGAAAGTACCAAAGCCAAGAGATCTCGGCACGACAAGGGCTTAACATCGACAAACTCCTAGAAAAGGTCTTGCTTGAAGCGAGTCTGATGGAGCTGAAAGCAAATCCTGAGAGACGAGCTGACGCCGTTGTATTGGAGTCGTCAAAAGAAAAAGGGCTCGGTAGTTGCGTTAATGTCATTGTCCGTAATGGGACTTTGCATAAAGGAGATCGAATCGTAGCAGGTCAGTTCTTCGGTCGTGTCCGCTCGTTGCATATTCCAGGAGATACGAACAAGAAGGGGGTTGACGCCGTAGGTCCTTCAATGCCCGCAATGGTTATAGGACTTAATGGTACACCGCAGGCAGGAGATAACCTCTTAGTGGTAGAAAACGATAAGGAAGCCCGCGAAATGGCTACCAAAATCGGTAAAATCCGCCGTATGCAAGAGATGAGTGCACGCAAACCTATCTCGCTCGATGAGATAGGACGACGAATCGCTATCGGCAATTTCAAAGAGCTTAATATTATTCTCAAGGCAGATGTGGACGGTTCGGTTGAAGCTTTGTCAGATGCACTACTTAAGTTATCGACTGACGAAATACAAGTACAGATAATATTTAAGGGCGTCGGGCAGATTACAGAAACTGATGTCTCTTTGGCCGAATCTTCTAATGCCGTCATAGTCGGATTCCAAGTGCGTCCCAGCCAAGAAGCAAAGCGACTAGCTTCGGAAAAGAATATAGATATTCACCTCTATTCCATTATTTACGACGCCATAGAGGAGATAAAACAAGCCATGGAGGGTATGTTGGCGCCTGAGTTGAAAGAGGAAATTCTGGGTACAGCCGAAGTACGAGAGACCTTCCACATCTCAAAAGTCGGGACAATTGCTGGCTGTATGGTGCGTGAAGGGAAAATCCTGCGAGGCGCTAAGGTGAGGATAATCCGAGACGGTATTGTAGTGTATAGTAGCGAGCTGCTTACCTTAAAACATTTCAAGGACGAAGCAAAGGAAGTGGCTGTCGGGCAGGAATGTGGTATCAGTGTGAAAAATTACAACGATATTAAGGTAGGCGATCTAATTGAGGCTTATCGTGAAACCGAGGTGAAACGTACATTAGCGTAGCCCGCTGCGATTTGCGCGAGAGGTCATAAAAAAATGAAATAATGAGTAACGAGGCTTTACACGCATTGTCACCGCTAGACGGGCGATATCAGAAAAAAACTGAGGAATTAAGAAAGTATTTCTCGGAGTATGCGCTCATTCGTTACAGACTGATTATCGAAATTGAGTATTTCATAGCGCTCTGTGAGATCCCTCTCCCGCAATTGGTCGCCTTTCCTAAGGCAAAAATTGATGAACTTCGTACGCTTTACCTAGATTTTGACGATACACAAGCGCTCCTTATTAAAGGCATCGAGAAGCAAACAAATCATGATGTCAAGTCCGTCGAATACTATATCCGAGATAAGTTTGCCGAGTTGCACATAGAGGAATTTGCCGAGTTTGTCCATTTCGGACTTACTAGTCAGGATATCAATAATACTGCCTTCCCCTGTATGCTAAAAGATGCCATACACGCGGTTTATTATCCTGAGCTCCTAGAGGTGTTACAGCGCTTAGATGCGCTAGTAAATGCATGGATTAACGTACCTATGCTGGCACGAACCCATGGGCAGCCTGCATCACCCACAATTCTCGGGAAGGAGATCGCAGTATATACCTCCCGACTAAGAGTGCAGCTTGAGCAGCTAAGAAGCATCCCAGCACCTGCGAAATTCGGCGGGGCTACAGGTAATTTTAATGCGCATCACGCCGCTTATCCTAATATCGATTGGGAGTCATTTGCTAACCATTTCGTCAACGAGAAGCTCGGACTTACGCGTAGTGAGATCACCACGCAGATTGATAACTATGATAATCTGGCGGCCATTTTCGATGGCTTGCGACGTATCAATACCATATTGATCGACTTTTGCAGAGATATATGGTCTTATATCTCCATGGACTACTTTAAGCAGACCATTGTTGCAAATGAAGTAGGCTCATCAGCGATGCCACATAAAGTGAATCCCATCGACTTTGAGAATGCTGAAGGGAATCTCGGTATTGCAAATGCTCTCTTTGAGCATCTAGCTGTAAAATTGCCCGTTAGCCGTTTGCAACGAGACCTTACAGACAGTACCGTCATTCGCAATATTGGTGTTCCGCTCGGGCACACACTAATTGCATTACTCTCAGTAAAGAAGGGCTTGAGCAGGATCTCGCTTCACCATGAAGCGCTAGAGCACGATCTCGAAGCGCATTGGGAAGTAGTGGCTGAAGGCATCCAAGTGATTTTGCGCCGCGAAGGAGTGCCCAATGCTTACGAATTGTTGAAAGAGCTCTCGAGACGAGAGACCAGACCTAACCGCGAAGCTGTGGAGTATTTCATTGACCACCTCAATGTAAAAGCTACCGTTAAGGAGGAGCTCCGAAAGTTAAGTCCATACACATATACAGGTGTCTTACCAAGTTCTCTGAAGAAGGATACTGAAAACAAATGAAGGATTTAAAGCGATTGTTGCGTTACCTGTTACCCTTTAAGTGGCGGGCTGCCGCAAATATTGTCTTTAATATTCTGAGCGCCTTTTTTTCGCTCTTCTCGCTTTCATTACTCATCCCATTTCTTGGCGTCCTATTTGGTACTATGCCGCTCGTTGAGGTGAAGCCAGAATTTCACTTTACCGTAGACGCACTTACCAATACGCTTTACTATTACGTGAGTGAAGTAATCCGCCTTCATGGCAGAGAGACCGCACTACTGGTGGTCATCCTTTTTGTCGCGATAAACGCCCTATTGAAAAACTTATTTACATACATTGCGGCGTGGCATCTAGCGCCGATGCGTCTGGGCATAGTGCGTAACTTACGAAACCAATTATTTGACAAAATACTACACCTCCCGCTCGGCTACTATACAGAAGAACGAAAAGGAGATATTATGAGCAAAATGTCTAATGATGTCGGAGAGATTGAATATTCCATCATGCGTTCCATGGGCATGTTTTTCAAAGAACCCGTCATCATCATTGTACATTTGATCGGGCTATTGCTAATAAGCCCACACCTAACCCTTTTTGTCTTTGTATTACTTCCCATTTCGGGGCTTATAATCGGTCGTATCGGTAAAAATCTAAAGCAGAGCTCATCGCAGACGCAGCAGATGTTGGGAACGATTTTCGCTCTGATTGAAGAAACTTTGGGCGGGCTTCGTATTGTCAAAGCATTCAATGCTGAAAAGAAAAGTTATCAACGATTTGTCAAGCAGAATGCAGATTATACTCGAATGGCAATGCACATAAGTAGGCGACAAGACCTTGCCAGTCCCTTAAGTGAATTTCTTGGCACGGTGGTCATGGGCGGGGTGTTGTGGTACGGCGGTAGTTTAGTCTTTGCACCCACGCAGGCGATTAGTCCCGAAGCGCTCATTGGCTATATGGGCTTGTTCTACATGATACTTAATCCCGCAAAGTCATTCTCGTCATCTTATTTCAGCTTGTTAAAAGGG
>CAJPTS010000139.1 GCA_905373625.1 Bacteroidia bacterium | reverse complement strand
GAGGCAAGGCTAATGACAAAGGGTAATCATGGGTGTGCGAGGCATGCCTCGCCCGTTAAATACGCCATTGGCGTATTTTTGATATTCACATTATGCCATAAAATAATTGCATGCAATGCAAATAATACACGTCATGGTATGATGGCGGGCGAGGCATGCCTCGCCCCTACAAAATGTGCCGTTGGCACATTCTTCAAATCTATCGCGAATATTGCATTGTTTTGTTTTTGAACAGCGCAGAAGTCTATCTTGCCGATTCGTGTATTGCAATCGTATTGTGCAAAAAATTGCTCTGCGATCCGAATTTTTAATTCCTCTTCTTGTAGGGCGTTGTATTGTGTCATGATATTTGTGTCTTTGTACGTTCAAATGTACATAAAGAGACGAAATTCTAGGTTCTAGGTACGAAGTACAAAGTACACGCATACAATTAAAGAAAATTAAGATTCTCCGTAGGGGCTTTTGCTTCTAGCTTTTAGCCTTTTACTTTTTACTTGCGCCGCAGGCGCGCCTCGCCCCTACAGAAAATGACACCATTGCAATGTGGATTTAACGTACAAAATACAGAACCGTCTGTTATAACGCGCAAACTGCTGTGTTGCTTGAAAAATTCGAGTTCGGTCATGTACGTTAGCGCTTTGCATCTTACACATTCTGAACACACTCTCACCATAGATAATCCGCAGGTTAGCATTCTTCTTTGTTGTATTCCAATGCGTGTATGCGCCAAGTTAAAGTACTGATTAACAAACACTAACCGTTTATTGCAATAGTGCTTATGACCGACTAGAGATGTCAGAGAGCTACTCTTTTCAACGGAAAGTGACTAACTTGGGCAATAGTGGATTTAATTAACAGTAAATACAGGAATCGTATGAAACGAGCTTTGTTCTTCCTATGCTTCTTGTGCGTGAGTTTGTTGCTCTATGCACAAGAGCCTGTTCGCTTCGGAGACCGTGATGTCTACCTTGAGGCAAATGTACGCACAAAAGTGCGCGGGCATAAAACTTCTAGTTTAGAGCTAGGGACGCCCACTGGGGAACGTCTTAACGTCCTAGTTCAATTTGAGTCTGCGAAGATTGCATTTGAGGTTCTGAAACAAAAAGGAATAGAACTGGGGGATTATCTCGGTTCTAATGCCTACTACGCTCAAGTTGCGCCTGGTAGCCGCCCGAGCGATTTCGTAGGAACGGGCTTGCGTACCATCGTCCCCATCCGAGGAGAGTGGAAGGTTGTACATAGTCTACTGCAAGGTTTTACCCCAGAATGGGCTGTAGAAGGCAAGAACTTAAAAGTAGATCTTGTATGGTTTAAGGGTGTAGATGTAGAGCTGGTGAAGGCAGATCTACATAAACGCGGCTTGTCATTAACCTCTGTCTCGGATCTGTTGTGTACTGCAGAAGTCATGGCTACACGCGAACAGATAATCGCCTTGGCAGAAGCTGAATATGTGGCAGCCATTCGTTGGCCTATGCCGCCCATGTCGTTAGAAAACCACCGAGGTGCACGCCTCAGTGGCGCTGCCAATTTGCGTCTATCGCACGAGCTCGGCGGTCGCGGACTGACAGGGAAAGGGGTTCGTATTGGTGTTTGGGATGGCAATGTGGCAGAACACGTGGACTTCGGTAACCGAGTGCATTGCGAAGAGTTTGAGATGTCTTTAGCCTCTTCTGGCGGACACGGCATGCATACCACGGGGACTATTATCGGAGCTGGTATCCTGGATGAGCGCGCACGCGGTATGGCGCCAGATGCAGAAGCATGGACGTGGAATTTCAACAGACAGTCTAATGGCTTGTCTGTAGGGCGAGAGATGTTGATGACATTGCAAGAACATAACATCTCGCTCACCTCAAATTCTTATGGCTTACAAGTATCGCGTCTTTGTAATTTCGAGTTTATTCTCAACTATACAGCACTCGGCAACCAACACCTAGACATCTTGTCGTACTATTTCCCGACGCTAACCCACGTTTTCTCTGCGGGGAATGATCAGGGTGCTTGTAAATGGGCTTTCGGACATATGTCTAATTATGCGAAGAATATAATTACAGTTGCAGCTCTTACGCCTGGAGGTCAGATGACGGACTTCTCTAGTTTCGGTCCCCTCCGTGACGGACGAACTGCTCCTATTATTGCCGCTAGAGGCGAGGCCGTTTATTCTGTTATGCCAGAGCAGAATTATTCCTATTTGAGTGGTACATCAATGTCCTGCCCCACGGTGACGGGTCATTTGGCGCTCCTAACCCAACGCTGGGGACAACTTCACGGAGGAGCACTGCCATTTAACTATTACCTAAAAGCTTTGATAGCAAACACGGCGGATGATGCGGGGAACGTAGGTCCAGACTACAAATTTGGCTTCGGCGTCCTGAACTCGCTTGCAGCGGTCACAGCCATGGAAAATAATTGGCATGCATTTAAGTCATTTACAAGAGGGACTACGGGTGTGCAGGAAGAAAAAATCACGGTTCCCGAAGGGGTAAAAGAACTCCGCGTCATGCTTTGTTGGAATGATCCTGTAGCCAACCGAGAGTATGCTACAGGACAATCGCCCATAATAAACGATCTGGATCTGACGGTGAAGCAGGGGAGCAATACGTATTACCCCTATTCACTTGATCCGAAGGAACCGACTAAGCCTGCCGTTGCTGACACGAAGAATGGACGGGACAACATTGAGCAGGTGGTGGTAAAAGATCCAGTTGCAGGAGAATATACTATTACAGTAGGAGGCGAGGTATATCAAAAAGTACAAGACTATGTAGTGGTTTGGTATTTTGACCACCAGCGTCCTGCAATCACGTCCCCCATGGAAGGCGATACATACGCACCCGCGGATGAAATATTCTTGCACACCGAAAATCTTGCCCCTCAGTTGAAAGTAGAGCTTTCTACGGATGGAGGTATATCTTATTCGGTGCTGAAAGCTGATGCTTCACTTTGTGATTCTATCGCCATTCCTCCCTCAACACCTTCAACAGATAAGGCTCTTCTCCGCGTAACAGATGCTAAAGGTATAGTTCTTCAGTCAGGGCAGTTTGCCATTATGGGGCAAGTAAAGGGCTTGACGCTAGCAGGCAAGTCATGCACAAGCAATGGTTGGAAATTGGCATGGCAGCCCACGCCTCATGCTGCCAAATATGAGATTCTGCGTGCAGACGTAAACCGTGGAACTTATACACTGCTTGCAACAACGGCAACGCCAGTCACCGAATACGAGTTGGACGAAGGCGATATCAAACTTGGAGAACGCAATGTATATGCTATTCGTGCGATTGATGCTAATGGTGTCAAAGGTCCGCGTAGCCGAGGCGTTCTAGCAGAAGGTGCTATCCCGCAGACTATACAACTTACAGATCTCCCTTACACGGAATCATTTGTTGGTTACCCGTTAAGATATGTAGAAAGTATTGAGGGTGAAAATATTGGTTTCCAACTACAAGAGACGCCCGCAGCGCTTGGCTTAGAAAAGGATTCGCACCTGCTAGTATGGCAAGCGTTAGACGACGCTCCAGAATGGGAAGCTCCCTTTACCAAACAGCGCGACAATGTCGCTACTCTAACTACCTGTAACCTTGATCTGTCGAGCACGGCGAATCAGAAACTGCAGCTACGTGTTTACTATTACTTGTCGCAGAGTAGAAGAGAAAAAGGCACGTTGTTACGCCTTTTGGTTAACAATACAGAAGTCAAGGATGTGCTTAATCGTGCGCAGATTGAGGGTGACGGTCAGGAACACTTTGCTACCTACGACTTGTCATCTTATGCGGGTCAAGAGGTAACTCTTGCCTTTGAGACTGCTCTTGCCAATAATAAGGATGGAGCACTAATCGTCTCCTATCAGTTGTATCTGGTAAACGATACGAAAGATGTTAGCATCTCTTGGGTGAACGATCCTACCATTGAGGCAAAGGCGTATATGCAAGAGGAGACCGTGCGCTTTAAGGTTATGAACAATTCTACGACGGAGCAGACGCACATTCCCATTTCGGTGCAAATTGATAATAAAGCCGTATACACTACCACCATACCCAGCTTGAAGCCTTTTGAAGATCAAATTTTCTCCTTCACACACAACTTCTCAAGTGCCGAGGCGCATAAATTTAACGTTGTAGTGCGAACAGACGTTGAAGGCGACTCTAAGCCTGAAAATAATGAGCAGAGTTTTGTGGTTTACAATATGGGGGACGTACTTCTCATGCCAGAGATAACTTACGTGAACCTTGGAGGTGGAGTGCACTTCCCCAATGTGCCTTTTGTAACCCGAAGGCTCAGCGGAAAGGTTAACTTCGCAGACGGACGCGGTACGTTAGAGCCTTACCGTGCTGACGAAGAGTCTGTACTACAAATATTACCAACGAAACCGAATACGCTGGTACAAGTTACGTTCAAAGCGATTGACCTAGCTGAAGGCGATATCCTAGCGGTCTTTACAGGCGACGTGCCAGACAATCTGTTACTGCTAAGTTTCTCAGACGCCGATTACCAAATAACAGGTTCTCACAAAGAGCCACTGACGTTTGTCTCTCATGCTCGCGACGGTGGTTTAGTCTTCGCTTATATAGGGGGAAGTGGTGAAAGAAAAGAGGGGTGGCTTGCAGAACTACAAGAAGTAGAACTACCCGATCGTTGGGAACTGAGCGAACTGCGTGCAACGGAAGGCGATGATCCATTGAAAAGAAAAGTTGAAGTACAGGTAAAGAACTTACTTCCGATTTCGTTCTCGAATGTTCCGCTTTACATTACAGTCGATGGAAAGATGGAGAAAGTGGAAATCCCAGAACTCGCAGCTAACGAGACGAAGACGTTTACAATCGACGAACAAATAGATATTACTGCCCCGCGACACGCAGAAGTAACCGCAGAATTGGGCAGAGACGGTAATACAGAGAACAACAGAAAGCAGCTCACGCTGATTAATGACCCCCTCTGGGAGGGCGGCGGTACGATAGAAATGCCCGCTACACTGGCGATCGAGAAGCTCTTCATTGTGAACGATAACAAGCAAATTACTCTCGCCCCCAGTCCTTACGTAGATTACCGCACGTCAACCAGCATCTCCTTCTATACGGGGATGAAAAACGAGTTTAAGTTTACCCTCAATCATGCGCCGCTGGCGTCTCAGACGGCTAATACTGCTATACGTCTCTTTATCGACAATGATGACAACGGTACGCTGGCAGAGGTTGCTCCCGAATATTACAAAGTTGATCTGGTTACTGACCAA
>CAJPTS010000138.1 GCA_905373625.1 Bacteroidia bacterium | reverse complement strand
GTGTGGCAGTGTCCGCTTTTTTGTGTCCTTGTGCTAAGAAGGACGCTCAAAGAATTTTTAGCAGTTACGACAAAGTGCTTTACATGCGATATTTTGGTATTTTTGTAAACCAACTTACGGAGGGCAAGAAATGGCATCTACGGCAAAAATATTTGTACTCGATACGAATGTGCTTCTGCACGATCACAAGTGCATTGACTATTTCCAAGATAACGATATAGTGATTCCCATTGTCGCTCTCGAGGAGCTCGACAAGTTTAAGAAAGGGAATGAGACTATAAATTATCATGCGCGGGAGTTTGCCCGTGACTTAGATCGCCTCAGTGGCGACAGTCTTTTTGCCGATGGTGTGTCCTTGGGGACGGGGCGAGGAAAACTCCGTATCGTAACGGGGAAGCCTTTCTCGCAAGAGATGAAACTCTCTTTTGGCGATGCGTGTGCCGATCATCGTATTCTTGCCATAGCCGATTGGGTGCGAAATGAAAACCCCGAGCGAAAGGTCATTTTGGTGTCTAAGGACATCAATTTGCGCATGAAGGCAAAATCGCTCGGCATAATGGCACAAGATTATTTGACGGACAATGTGCATGACCTAGAAGCCATCGGACGTCCGCTACAACACATAAAAGGCGTGGCAGATGCACAAATTCAGGAGGTCTATCAAACGCCCTCTACGCTCACAGCCGAGGCGTTAGGCATTGAGGCAAGCGCTAATGATTGCTACATACTGGAGGGTGAGAAGTCTAGTGCGCTTGTGGTTTTTAATCCCACAACCAAGGTTTTTGACCCAGTGGAACGTAAGAAAGCCTACGGAATAGAGCCGAGAAATGGTGAGCAGCAGTGTGCGTTAGACTTCCTTCTCAATCCGCGTATTCCCTTAGTAGCGCTTACGGGTAAGGCGGGGACGGGTAAAACACTCTTAGCTCTTGCTGCGGCTCTTGCTCAGGAAGAAGCGTTTGATTTGGTGATGTTGGCACGTCCGATTGTCCCCTTAAGTAATCGCGATTTAGGCTTTTTGCCAGGCGATGTAGATGCGAAGATTGGTCCATACATGCAACCATTGTTTGATAACCTCGGGGTCATAAAAGGTGCTCTCAAGAGCACAAGTCGTAATTACGTGCGCATTGAGGAAATGCAGCGTACAAATAAATTGGTAA
Source organism: Bacteroidia bacterium (assembly GCA_905373625.1). Taxonomy (GTDB): domain Bacteria; phylum Bacteroidota; class Bacteroidia; order Bacteroidales; family CAJPTX01; genus Bacteroides_D. The sequence continues at coordinate 4,103 of CAJPTS010000138.1, read as the reverse complement.
TAACGCCGCTAGCCTACATTCGTGGGCGCAGTTTGTCACATGCCTACATCATAGTAGATGAAGCGCAAAATCTGACACCACACGAGGTGAAGACGGTCATTACACGTGCGGGCGAGGGGACTAAAATTGTGTTCACGGGTGATATCTACCAGATAGACCACCCTTACCTCGATACGCGTTCTAATGGCTTAAGCTACCTTGCTGAGCGTATGCATGGGCAGCCCGCTTTTGCACATATCAATCTGGTACGCGGCGAGCGTAGTGAGTTGGCAGAGTTAGCGAGCGATTTGTTGTAAGGAGGTATGATGCCTGTACGTAATATTTTTCTTTTGGGGTGCTTTGTGCTGTTTTCGAGTATAGTCGTAGCACAAGACGATGCGCGCTTACTTAAGGCACAAGATAAGATAGAGCGGTTGCGTGCGAAGGTAGATAATCTCGCTGCTAATGCCCGCCGCGCTGACTCGGTGGTAGAAGCTGCTCGCGTTTTAATCCGCATGGCAGAAGATTCGCTCCGCCTCTTGGGCGCTGAGGAGGAAAGTATCAAACGTGCACAGTTTGATGCTGAAAAGCGTGCGCGTAAAGATGTAAATAATGCTAGCGACCAAGCGCTAGATTCGCTGCGTACGGAGTACAAAAACATAGAGCGGGAAATAGATGCGCGCATTCGCGATCTTGACCGACGCGGGAAGTCGGTTCAGCGTTTCTATGAGAATGGCTTAAAAAATGAACGACGGTCGAAGGAGTTAGCTAAGAAAGCGCATGCAGACCAAAAAAATGCGCAAAAGGCGGTAGAGCGTGCTCAAGAAGATTATGTAAAGCTTCAGAAGAGTCTAAACGATAAGCAACAGAAAGCGAAGGCTCGTCAGCAGAAGCGCGAAGAAGGAAAGCAGCGACACGAAGCCCGCAAGCAGCGTAAGGAAGACAATTAAAAAACGGTTGTCTTATATTTGCCACCGTCGCCTAGTATCTATTCATTCCAAGCGATCTTGCTACCTTTGTACAGTGTGAAAAAGTTACCAATTCCATGTTTGAGAATCTATCTGAACGCCTAGAGCGCTCATTTAAGCTCCTTAAAGGACAAGGGCGTATAACAGAGCTGAACGTAGCGGAAACGGTGCGCGATATACGTCGTGCGCTCATAGATGCCGATGTGAGTTATAAAGTAGCCAAGGAATTTACCGATCGCGTACGCACTAAAGCACTGGGCGAACAGGTGTTAACCGCGGTGCAGCCTGGGCAGTTGCTTGTCAAGATTATGCACGACGAGCTTGCACTCCTCATGGGGAGTACGGCGCAAGAATTAAAGCTGTCTGGCAGTCCTGCCGTGGTGCTCATTGCAGGATTGCAGGGGTCGGGTAAGACGACCTTTTGTGGTAAATTAGCCCATCGTCTCAAATCCTCGGGTCAGTGGATGCCACTCTTGGTTGCTTGCGACGTATACCGTCCTGCGGCTATTGATCAGCTGGGCGTCGTGGCAGATTCTGTGCAAGTTCCCTTTTACTCGGAGGTGGGGAACAAAGATGTGGTTGCAGTGGCGCGTCAGGGCGTTCAAACAGCCAAACAGAAGGGGTGCAACGTAGTAATTGTCGATACGGCTGGGCGTCTGGCTGTAGATGAAGAGATGATGGTTGAGGTAGCTAACCTCAAGAAAGCTCTCTCGCCCTGCGAAACACTGTTTGTGGTCGATGCCATGACGGGGCAAGATGCGGTAAATACAGCGGTTGCTTTCAATGATCGTCTCGATTTTACGGGCGTTGTCTTAACAAAACTAGACGGTGATACCCGTGGGGGGGCTGCACTTACCATTCGCGAATTGGTTAAAAAGCCTATAAAATTTGTAGGTACAGGCGAGAAGATGGATGCGCTAGATGTGTTCCATCCCGAGCGAATGGCTGATCGTATCTTAGGGCAAGGAGATATTGTTACACTTGTGGAACGAGCGCAAGCGCAGTACGACGAGGAGCAAGCCGCCAAGCTCCAAAAAAGGATAGATAAGAATCAGTTCGATTTCAACGATTTTCTTGATCAGATTCACCAGTTGAAGAAGATGGGGAATATCAAAGATCTGATTGGCATGTTACCAGGGGCTGGTAAGGCGTTGAAGAACGTGGATATAGACAACGACGCTTTTAAGGGGGTGGAGGCGATGATATATTCTATGACACCCGAGGAACGAAAGCGTCCCGAGTTGTTAAACTCGTCGCGCAAACAGCGCATAGCCAAAGGTAGTGGACGCGAGATTGCCGAGATTAACCGTATGCTGAAACAGTTTGACGAGATGCGTAAGATGCTTCATACGGTGAGCAAGATGCACTCTGGAGGCGGCGGAATCATGCGCCGAAAGAAAAAGAGGTAGGCACAGCAAGTAAAAAGTGAAGGGCGTGGCACAGTATAGTGCTGCGCTTTTTTTTTGTTTTCCATTTCTGTTACATACAAAAAAATGAGCACCCCTTGCGAGGTGCTCTTAACGTATAGCTGAGTAGAAGATAGCTAAAGTGCTACACCTGTTCTACTCAATTTTGGTACAATATGTTCAATAAGAGAATCAAACGGTTCACTATAACTTAATACAAAATCTGTGCCAGAGTTATCACAACTCCTCGAAACTGACATTTATGGTAGAGTTCTATACGCTCTTGTATTTGCTTTTAGTACTCTTAAAACATCACTTGAGTTCATCGAAACTGATCCAATTCTTCTCCGTGTATTTCACTATTGCCTCTCCCTTTTTTGTATAGTGCCTCTAGCCCATGCTTAAGATCACCCGCATTAAATTCTTTGATATGAATTATTGACCTCTGCTTTGCTACAAAAGTAAAATACAAGTTCTCCTTATTCTACTGCCCGTGTACAAAATATCTTGTCGCGGTTACTAATTTTATAGAGCTGTTGTTTGTGCAAAATTTTTATAGTGACTGAGTTTATTATTATTCCGTGAATAAGCCGAATTCTGACACTAATATGCACGAAAAGAGGCGAATCTTTCTACACGAGGTTCGCCGTGTTTAATTAACTTTCAACCGAAATAGACTTTTTGGCAGTAATAAACCGTTACATTTGCAACAGAATTACGAAAATCTCCATAAATCTTGGATTTTTTGAAATGATACGCGATTTTTGGGTAGAGAATTACTTGTCTATTCGCGAACGACAGTCTTTCAGCTTCCTTTCTAAGACGAAAGCCGACTTTTTAAGCTATGAGGTTGTTCCAGGAGTCTTTCTCAACAAATTGGGAATTCTTTTCGGTGCTAATGCCTCGGGTAAATCGAACATGCTATTTGCCTTGCAGAACGTGTTTGAACTACTGATTACGCCAAAACACGACATAAAGGAAAAGATTAAGACTGCTCCGCCTTTTGCACTTACCACAGACCAACCTACGAGAATGCACATTGCCTTTTATGTAGATCATGTCTTGTATGATTACGAACTAGTCTATTCGGCTGAACATATAAAGTACGAGGTATTGTATTACTATCCGCGTAGTTCAAAGACGTTGTTTTATGAGCGTTCTTTTACGAGACATGACCTACAGGCTCAAATAAAGTTTGGTAATTCTTTGAAACTGAAAGCAAAAACGCAGAGGACGTTAGTAGAGAATACGCTTAACAATCATTCGGTGCTTGCTACTTGTAGTAAAGTGGCTTTAACTGAAGATATTGAACCTCTCATGCAGCTATATCAGTGGGTTCAAGAATATGTGCACGGAATAAACAAGCATAGGCGTGCTGAACTTACTGAGGAGTTAGAAGCGCTATCTGTAGATAGCGCACGTAGAGATTTTTATCTAAAAATGCTTCGTAAGGCTGATCTGAATATTGCAGATTTCAATGTCATAACTAAAACACTGCCCGAGGAGGTGCGTCACGCTATTGCGAATAGCGGCATGGAGGAAGACGCTCAGAAAATGCTACTCAATGCAGTAACGAAAGAAGTTATTTTTACCCACAAGGCGGGGAAAGAAGCGTTTAATGTTATGCTGCAGCTACAGTCGCGCGGTACTATACAATATTTAGCATCCCTTGATATTCTGTACAGTTTAGTGACAGGACCTCATATTTATTTCCTAGATGAACTAGACGAGGACTTGCATTATGATCTTC
>CAJPTS010000137.1 GCA_905373625.1 Bacteroidia bacterium | reverse complement strand
GTATAGTTTGATGCGCCAAACGCACCACATCTTCTATATGCCTCTTATCTAAGATTTTTTCCTCTTGATTTCTTTGCAACAGGAGCAAATACTCTATATTTTTTGTCTTCCCATCACCTAAAGGACTAAATGTAAGATCCGTGGTCTGTAAACTGCATTCCGCAGCGTGAGTCACCGTGGCTTGCAAAATCTTTTCATGCTGTGCAATGCCCACAACTACACCACGCTTGTTAGCAAATTTAGCCCCCATTTCAAACTGAGGCTTTACTAAACAAATAGCCCACCCTCTCTCGGGTAAAATAGAGCTGAGAACAGGAAATACGGCGCGCAAGGATATGAAAGAAAGATCGCAAACGGCACAATCTATACCTTGTGTAGAATCAAACAAAGAAGCGGTTACATCTTTTACATTTAAGCGTTCATAGACGCGCACACGAGGGTCTTGACGCAAAGTGGGGTGAAGCTGCTCGTGTCCGACATCCGTGGCATAAACTACGCTAGCACCGTATTCCAGTGCACACTGAGTAAAGCCTCCAGTAGAAGCTCCGATGTCCCAGACGCGTAAACCATGAAAAGAGACTCCAAATGTTTGGATAGCCTTTATCAGTTTCAACGCACCTTGCGATACATAATCTAACAGTGCATGCGAAGTCACTTTAACCACATCTGAACTCAGTACGAGGCGCGCTACGTCATATTCAATAGCCTCATTAACGTATACCACTCCTGCCCGAATCACCTTTTGCGCGAGTGTACGCGAACCAACTAGGTGATGCGCGGCGAGATAATGATCTAATCGCGAAGCGTCCTCCATCGAGTGCAATGACCGATTTACAAAGCAATTATAACAAGAATTCTTATCTTTGTACAACTATGAAAACGCGTAGGAGGGTCGTTTTAGTCTTTATAACTCTGCTGCTCAGCCTCTCTGTCTGGGCACAGCGTTCGGCGTATTTTGTGGTAAACGGTCAAAGTTGTGAAGAAGGTTACTGCTCACTTAATGTTTTTAATCTCGGCGTCGGTCGCCCGCTACAGTTGCGACTAGCTGGTAGCTACCGCAGTGGTGATCTCGAGTTTTTTCTCACCTTCAATGGCAAGAAAAAGAGCTTGCAAGGCGTTACCCTAGAATATCGCGGCTATAGCGTTAGCATAGGTGCAGACCGTTTGCGAATCCCCTCCTCACAAGTGTCTCAACTATTTGGTAGTGGATTACCCCTACGCCTTCACTTAGGCGAATTAAGCGCATCTACAAGTGGTGTCGTTTCCGTGCATGCACGCCGCGTTGGCACTACCGAAGATATGGCTTCGTTAGATATTAACCTCGAGGGTCTTCGCATTCCAGGTGAGGAAATTCCTTGGGCAAAGAACTTTGGCACACCACCTCATTCAATAGCCGTTCCGATTTATCCAAATCCTGTTAGACAGGGTCCTATTTTTGTTGATTTACAGACCTTCCCCAATGGGACGACAGGGACGGTTTCTGTGGTAGATCTGCTTGGCACTCGTTTATATCGCGCTACCGTAACAGGCGGTAGTGTACATCAATTCTCATCAGAGCTTTTCCCCAAGGGTGTTTACTTTGTTCGCATCGAAATGGAAGGCGATGTGGTTTACACGGCACGGCTTGTAGTAGAAAAATAACGTTCCGTTTTCCACCATTTCCACCCAAATTTTAAGGTCAAAAAAAAGAGGCTTTGAATAACAAAACCTCTTTCATTTTATTAGCCTAAGCCGACTTTTTACCAAGCATATAGTGGTCGCCCTTCCATCATAGCATTGACCTCTTTACGCACAGCCACAATCTCAGCTTCGCTCTCAATATTAGATAATACACGATCTATTAGATCGACAATCTTTACAATCTCCCCTTCTTTTATTCCACGCGTCGTAATAGCAGGAGTACCAACTCGAATCCCCGACGTTTGGAATGGGCTACGGCTATCAAATGGCACCATATTTTTGTTCAAGGTAATATCAGCCAATACAAGCGTATTTTCAGCCTTTTTACCCGTTAGCTCGGGGAATTTAGAACGGAGGTCTATGAGCATACAATGATTATCAGTCCCGCCCGAAACGATGTTGTAGCCCTTTTCAATAAAGCGCTTTGCCATCGCCTGAGCATTGGCACGAACCTGTTCTTGATACTTTTTGAACTCGGGCGATAGGGCTTCGCCGAAGGCAACGGCTTTACCCGCAATAACGTGTTCCAGTGGACCGCCTTGTATACCAGGAAATACTGCACTATTTATAATTGCAGACATTTTCTTGATAACTCCTTTTGGCGTTAATTCGCCCCACGGGTTGTCAAAATCCTTACCGATAAGAATCATACCCCCACGTGGTCCACGCAGCGTCTTATGCGTAGTTGTGGTGATTATATGTGCATACTTTGCAGGATTTTCTAAAAGCCCAGCCGCGATCATACCAGCGGGATGCGCCATATCAATCATAAGCAATGCTCCAACCGCGTCAGCAATCTCGCGCATACGCTTATAATCCCATTCACGACTGTAAGCCGAGGCACCGCCGACAATCAGTTTCGGGTGATGCTTCTTTGCTTGAGCCTCCATTTCGTCATAGTCTACACGTCCCGAGTCCTCGCGTACGCGATAAGAGGTAGCATTAAACCACTTCCCAGATACATTCACGGGCGATCCGTGTGAGAGGTGACCTCCGTGCGACAGATCTAGACCTAAGAACGTGTCACCTGGTTTCAATACAGCCATGAACGCTGCCATGTTCGCTTGTGCGCCAGAGTGAGGCTGTACATTGGCAAATTCACAACCATATAACTCGCACGCCCGATCTATGGCCAACTGCTCTACCTTATCAACAACCTGACAGCCACCATAGTAACGTGCACCAGGATACCCCTCGGCATACTTATTTGTTAGTACCGATCCCATAGCCGCGAGCACCTGATCACTCACAAAGTTTTCTGATGCTATCAGCTCAATCCCGTGTGATTGACGACTTTGCTCTTCTTCAATCAAAGAAAATATTTCCGTATCTCGTCTCATTTAACTAAACGATTAATTGTCTCACACGTAAAGTTAGCTAATACGCGCGAGAGTGATTACCTTCTATGTAATTTATGTATGCCTGATTGGCGACCCGATTCCCTCCAGGCGTCGGATAGTTTCCCGTGAAATACCAATCTCCGCTATCATTGGGGCACGCCACATGTAAATTCTCTACGGATTGGAATACAATTTTAACCTCCGCCTTCATGGAAGGATGACGGAGCATCCGACTCATTTCTTCCGAGAGTTCCTCAGGTGTAAAGGGGGCATAAATCCGCTGTACACAATTTTCTACCTGACGTTCTTCGCGCGCATTTTCCTTTTTGCAAGCTTCATATACATCAGTGATAGTTTTTTGCAGCCCACGTTTCTTTAACAACTCAATTGCCGCACGGAAGGCAATCAGGTCTTCCATCCGTGCCATATCTATGCCATAACAGTCAGGGTAACGCACCTGCGGCGAGCTCGATACAACAACAATACACCGTGGTCCGAGCCTATCTAAGATACGGAGTATACTATCTCGCAGGGTCGTACCCCGCACGATAGAATCGTCTATTACTACCAACGAATCTTCCCCTTCGCGCACCGTACCATAGGTTATATCATAGACGTGCGGCACCAAATCAGCACGTGCCGACTCCTGCGCTATAAACGTACGGAGCTTTATATCTTTTACCGCGATTTTTTCTACTCGTATCTGATGTTGCATTATTTCACGTATAGTAGCCACGTCATGCTGTCCGTGTACGAGCTGTTCTATACGTCGCTCATCTAAGGTACGTTCGAGCCCTTTAACCATTCCGTAAAATGCCGTCTCGGCCGTGTTCGGTATAAATGAGAAAACGGTGTGGTCAAAATCGCCTTCTATGGCTTTCACAATTTGTGGGACTAAAAGATCGCCTAATTTCAAACGCTCCTTATATATATCCTTATCTGTCCCGCGCGAGAAATAAATACGTTCAAAGCTACACGAATGCCGTTCTTCTGGCTGTCTGACTTGTATATGCTGCACTGCGCCATTTTTACGGACAATCAGGGCATATCCAGGCATAATTTCATGGACATCTTCAGCCTTTACATTCATTACGGTTTGGATCACAGGGCGCTCACTCGCCACCACCGTGACCTCATCGTTATCCATGTAAAAGGCGGGGCGAATCCCCCACGGGTCACGACACACGAAACCGTCCCCGTGCCCAATGAGCCCCCCCATGGCATATCCGCCATCAAAATCTTTCGTTGCCTCGCTAATTATCTGAGCTATATCAAGGTGTTGAGCTATTAGTTGGCTTATCTCAATATTCGGATGTCCTGCATCTTTATACTGCCGAAAGATTTTTTGATTGGCGTCATCTAGAAAATGCCCGAACTTTTCAAGGATAGTAACAGTATCAGAATTGTCTTGCGGATGTTGCCCGAGCGAGATGAGCAGATTAAACAACTCGCGTGTATTAGTCAAGTTAAAATTGCCCGCCATTACCAGCGTGCGAGACTTCCAATTATTGGCACGAATCTGTGGGTGAACATACTTTATACTTCCTCCGCCATACGTACCATAACGTAGATGCCCGAGGAACAATTCGCCCGCAAAGGGGATGTTCAGTTTAGCCCATTCTACATCGTTGAGTTTTTCTTCGACACCATTCATGGGGGCATAAACCTCGGCAAAGACGCCCTTAATCGGGGCAGAAGTATTGTTGCGCACACGGTCTATGTATCGATAACCAGGAGGGAGATCAAACTTTATATTTGCGAGTCCCGCTCCGTCTTGTCCGCGGTTATGTTGCTTCTCCATGAGGAGGTACATTTTCTGCAATCCGTATCGCCACGTCCCATACTTTTCTTGGTAGTATTGCAAGGGCTTTTTCAGTCGGAGCAGCGCTATACCACACTCGTGCTGAATAGAATCACTCATTTAAGTAGTTTGTATTCTTTGAATCCGCTAAAATTTATTGCACTTTGGCGATTAGTTCTTCCGCCGCTTCATAGATTTTGTCAGTAGAAAGTCCGTAGTGTTGATAAAGTTCCTCGGGCGTACCCGACTGTCCAAAAGCGTCATTAATCCCCAGACATTTTACATATGGGCAAGATCTTGGTATAGGATATCTGCTCAGTACTTCTGCCACGTAACTACCTACACCTCCTTGTTGCTGGTGTTCGTCTACGACCAATACACATGGCGAATCACACTCATCTAGCAACACATTCTCTGCTAAACCGTCCCCCAAGGTGCGAATTTGGATGAGCTTGGGATACACACCATGC
>CAJPTS010000136.1 GCA_905373625.1 Bacteroidia bacterium | reverse complement strand
GCAGCACGGAGACGCCCCGACCGAGCGAGCGAGTCTACTAACTGCCGTTGTTCAGCTGTTAACTCCAGCAGCTGTTCCGTTTTCTGTGCATTCTCGCGTTCGCGAATGGCTATCTCGAGCTCCTTATTTCTATTTTCCAAGATTAGCTTCTCTTGTTCCACGCGTTGTAACTCGAGCTCCTCGTGTGCTTGCTTGACTTTTTGGTTAACCACATATTCATTGAAAGAGCGGTAGTATTCGTAGTAATACATAGCTTTGTCCGTCTTGCCCCATTTCTGGTACGTCTCAGTGAGCATACCATATATGCTACGCATTTGCTTTTCGTCGCTGCTTTGTCGGGCAAGACGCAGTCCCTCTTCGAGCTTAGCTACAGATTCCTCATAGCGTTGCATATCATTGAGCACCACAGACTCATTTACAAGCGCAGAGACGACGCCGAGCATATCTCCTTTCGCCTTACGCACCGCGAGGGTTATCTCGAAATAGTCGTAAGCGTTCGGATAGTCCCCCTTATCTGCATAAATAAACGCCAAGTTGCTGTTTATGCCCGCGATGCCATTCTGATTTCCGAGGCGTTTGTTCAGCTCGAGCGAACGCATAAAATACTCAATGGCTTTGTCATACGAGTTATGCACCCAAAAGAGCATGGCATTCTGATCTAGCTGCCGTGCCGCCTCTTTCAAATTCCCTTGGTCTAAGTAGTAATGATAGAGGCTATCGCTCTGCATACGAGCAGCCGAATCATTACGCGCGAAAGGGATATAGACATGCTGTGCCGATACAGCGCTCACCACCAACAATAAACAGCAAACGAAGAAAGCTCTACAAACTCGCACGTGGAAGTGTAGCACTTTCATTTGCCTTTCATCCAGCCCCATTTCCACAATTTTATCCAGCGCTCTGTTTTCAGAGAACGCTTAACACTGCTAATAAGTTACCGCGTACTGCTATGCACGCACTGCATATATTTCCCATTACAACAGAAAGATATATTCTTGCCACCAAACGCGTAGCACGGACTAGAGGGCGGCGAGCAGAATTCGTTGAACAGCCGCGGCATCAATGGTGCGATTTTCACCCAACTTCCAGCGGCGGGCGGCAAAGCGCTCCCAAATCTCGGTCAATTGCTCATGTGCGATGCCATAATCTGTCAGTCGGATCTTCCCTTCATACATGGTCAAAAAGAATTGTTCTATGGCATCTATGGTTCGAGACGCTCGTTCGTCTTCTGTCCCACCGCATATACCAAAAACGCGCTCCCCGCACTGCACCAATTTGGCTTTCTTGTACTGGAATTGATCGCGGAGAAGGTGTGGTAACACTATCGCCAGTGTTAAGCCGTGATCTAGATGAAATAGCGCCGTGAGCTCGTGTCCTATAAGGTGCGTAGCCCAGTCTTCGGGCACGCCCGTGGCAATCCAACCATTCAGTGCCAACATGGCCGACATGGAAAGATTAGAACGCAAAACCATATCGTTAGGTGTCTGTAATAACGCAGGTCCTATTTCTACCAATGTTTGAAGGAGACCCTCTGCAAAGCGGTCTTGTACATACGCATTGACGGGATAAGTTAAATACTGCTCTATCACGTGCACAAAAGCGTCTACCACGCCATTAGCTACCTGCCGTAGAGGGAGCGAAAGCGTGTAGGTCGGGTCAACTATTGAGAATCTTGGGAAGGTTGTAGTACTGTGAAAAGCAAATTTTTCTTGTGTCTCTGCACGTGTTATCACAGCGCCGTTGTTCATCTCAGAGCCCGTAGCCGCCAATGTGAGCACTGTGCCAAAAGGCATAGCCACAAAAGTATCTGCTAGCTTGGGGTTCTGGAGCAGCATCCATTTGTCCACGCCAGAAAATTGTGCTGCTGCGGCGATGAACTTTGTCCCGTCGATAACTGACCCTCCCCCCACGGCGAGAATGAAATTGATGCCTTCGCTAGCTATAATCGGCAGTGCCTTTATAAGCGTCTCGTAATGCGGATTCGGTTCAATGCCCCCGAAGTCTACTACATAACGCGCACCTAAAGCATGCCGTACTGCATCATAAACCCCCGTTCGGTGAATGCTCCCGCCACCATAAGTCAGCAAGACTCGGGCATCTTTGGGAATTTGTTCGTCTATGTGTGCGACTTGTCCTTCACCAAAAAAGACGCGGACAGGATTGTACAATTCAAAAGAATTCATAGTGATAATGGTTGAGTAATTTCAAAATGTTAGTGGGTTTCCTATAGAAACGGATTGTGTTTACGTTCTGCGCCAATCGTAGTAAACTCGCCGTGCCCAGGTAGTACTTTTACGTTGTCCTGTAGTATAAGTAACCGACTGCGTATACTGTTTATCAGCTGTCCGTAATCTCCGCCAGGCAGGTCGGTACGCCCGATAGAATTCTGAAAGAGCGTATCGCCCGAGAAGAGGAGTCCGTCCTCGTAGAGATAGAAGCACACACCTCCTTGCGAGTGTCCTGGGGTGTGAATTACTTCGATACGATGCCCGTGTAATTCAAACACATCGCCGTGATTTAAGAAAGCCTCTGGGGGGCGTACGGCTTCCATTTCCATACCCCACATTGATGCTTGTAACGGGGCAGATTCCAGAAGTTGCATATCGGCGTTATGCAGGAGAAAAGGCGCATTCCACGCTGCACGTCCGCGGGGGACACCAAAGAGGTGATCGAGGTGGGCATGCGTGTTTAACAAGCATTTTATTTTGCAGCCAACTTTTTCAACAAATGCCGCAATGTGTGCCCATTCCTCGTCAGTATTGCACCCTAAATCTATCACGATGCCTTCGCCATTGGGCACGTACAATAAATAGGTATTTTCGCCAAATTCGTTAAAAACAAAGCGCTCGACACACAATCCACTCTCTGCCATTGCCCTCTCGTATTAAAACACCACCATGCAAATATAGCTATTCGCTTATTACACACCACACAACGACCTACTACGCGAATTTATAACACCTTTCGCGGATCGTTTCTATTTTGGCACTTTTTTTATTTTCTATTATGTGCATAAGGTAATATAAATCAGCGAATTATTTCAAACTAACCATATTCCATCCGCAATATTTGAATGTAAAATGACGTAATTTCGTTATGAGATATATTTATTACTTCCCCAAAATAAGATTCGTGTAGTCTCAAGGATTAAGAACCTTAAGGCCCACAACAGAGATTGATACGGTTATGAGAAATGTAGTGTCTGTAGTTTTATACACGTTCGGCGTGTTCCTACTGCTAGTTCTAATTTGTTCGCCGCGCATAGCTCTGGCGCAGTCTAAAAAAGCAGACTCATTGATAGCGCTTCTCCCCACCCTTCAAGGTGCAGCGCGCGTGGACGCGATAACACATATTTGTGATGAGACTTACGCCATAGGCGATGCCAGTATGGAGCAGCTGTGGTTGGAGGAGCTTATGCTGGAGGCAGAGAAGAATGAACAATTTCGCGTAAGCGGTTATGCCGCCATTTCGCTCCTAATAAGCTATTATAACTATGAGCTGTTTGATAAGCTGGATGCACGATTTGATGAGATCGAAGCCTTTCAGTTGAAATACGACAACATCAATTACTACTACAGCGGGTGGAATGTAAAAGTGGAAAGTCTGATGTCTCGCGGTGAATATTATCAAGCGCTCAGTGAGTTAAATCGGATGCAGACGGATGCCCACACGCGTCAAAGTAGTTACGGTGAGGGTATAGCCTTGTGCTCATTGGGACAGCTTTACTACGAGGGGTGGAAGGATAAAGCGAAGGCATTTGATTCCTATGTTAATGGTCTTGCACTGCTTCGCCAGCAAGACTATATTAGCGGCACGGAGCTAATAGCGAGCTACGACTATTGTTCTCTCTTACTCTACGAGAAAGAGTATACGAAAGCACGGCAGGAAGCCGAACTGTGGGCAGATAGGCTTTCCATAACGTTTCATAAGCGCGAAGAGTCTAAAACGTTTAACACCACGAATGAGTACTTTGCCTACTACTACGCATTTATGACACTTCTGGAGGTAAAATGTGACAACAGAGATAAGGCACAAGAGTATTTTTCATTGCTGGAAAAGTTCCAGACCATGAGTGTTAATATAATAGATCGCGTCTTCTACGATGCATACGAAGACTATTACTGCTATACGGGTTTATGGGATAGTGCATTGGTTTACAATAATCGCAGGTTGACACACGCCCGAGGGGAAAATCATATTCAGGATCTCCTCCCCGCACTGCGCTCACACGCACGAATACTCTATAACCGAGGCGAATATTTTACTGCTGCGCATAACTTAAGAGAGTACATCCAGTTGCGCGACTCTATAGACGTGGAACAAAATAAGCGCCTACTGGAGGAATTTAGTGCAGCACACAAATTAAAAAAACAAGAGGCGTCTGAGATTAAACTCCGCAGTTATGTGTCAATTTCACTAATCGTGCTCACCGTCTTACTCGGTCTGGGATTGCAATTTTTTTGGTATGTACGTACGACACGACGGAAAAACAAAATACTCTACTCGGCCATCCGCCAGAGCCTTTTACGCCACACCTTACTTACGCTTCCCGCCTACTCTCCGAGTGCAGCGGGCGTTACGCCCAACCCCATTACCCAGACCCTCTATACCTCCCTCGAGATCTTAATGCGCGAGAAGCAACTCTTTCGCATCTCCAACCTCTCGCGGCGAGATCTGGTACGGATATTAGAGACAACGCCGAGTTATCTACAGGAAACACTTAAAGTGTTTGCAGATGGTAAAACGCTAAAGGAATATTTCAACCAATATCGGTTAGACTACGCAGTTACACTCTTAGCTAAAGAGCCGAAGTTGCCGCCGACGGAGGTTGCTCGCCGCGCAGGTTTTCGTTCACAAAAGGAGTTTACACACCTATTTCAAGCGAGATTTAACACCCCGTCTTCAGAATAAAATAGTCCCATAATTTCTTGAATACATCAGACGCAAAACAACCCCGTAGCATTTTACACGCACGGTGTCTGTAACCTCCCGCGCTGATTATAAGTATAGTATTTATGCATGTTTCAGAATATGCCTAATTTTGTCGCGGCAGGTTAGGTTTGGGAGGTTAGGGTTTGAATTCGCAACTAATAGTAGACGTAAACACCCTATCGGGTAGTGCGCAGATAGCGCTTTTGGAGGATGGTAACCTCGTGGAAGTCCGCACGCAACAGAGCGGCTCTCTTTTTTCTGTAGGCAATATATATTTGGGTCAGGTTCGGAAAGTCAAAGAGAATATCAACGCAGCTTTCGTAGATATCGGCGCAAAAAAGCAGGGCTTTTTGCCCTTAAAAGACTTGGG
>CAJPTS010000135.1 GCA_905373625.1 Bacteroidia bacterium | reverse complement strand
TGTTCTAATCGCTCTCGATATTTACGCTGCGCTAAGTCTGCCCGATATGCGCCATTACGCTTATCACAGTTACGTTGTATCTCGCGCGAGATTACAGATTTGTCTTTACCGACTTTCTCAGCGATCGCTTTTAGCGATAGACCTTCTTCTCTTAAGGTTTGGATTTTATACCTTTGTTCTAGGGTTAAGTGCGCCATCTTTTACTTTTTTGGACGGAAGCCTAAGATATGCAATTTAGCCCTCCCAGAAAGAAGGGAGGCTTTGTTCTCTCTTCTTCTCTGGGAAAATTATGGTAGGCTGTCGCGTTTTTTCTTAGCCGTTGCATTTATTACTTGAATTTGGGATTTGATATTTCAACGTTCATAAATTTGGAGCTTACGCACTTTTTAGGAATTGTAGCAGACAATACTACAATCTCTGCTGTATTACTACAACAAAACAAAAAGGGTACTACCCAAAGGCAGTACCCTTATTCTTTTCGAGAGGAGTTTTTGTTTACTCTTTCACCACTCGAATGGTCTTAGAAGCGCCATTGGCACTATCTATACGGAGAAGGTATAAGCCAGAAGTGAGGTCGTCTGTCTCAATAACCACTTCGTGCCCTTCAAGTTTACCACTACGTACAACCACTCCCGTAGAATTGAAAAGGCGATAGATACCTTGTGTATGTTCCTCATTTGTAATTCTCAGTTTGTCTGCGAATGGATTCGGTATCGCAGAGATGCTGAGTAACTCAAAGGAATCAACATGTGTTTTTTGTTTAAACTGAGCACTAATTGTTACCGCTTGCTGCACTGTAAACCGCACTTTGTTGTCAGCAACTGCGTCTTTCAATTCTTTATCTCCCGCCTTTAACGATTCTAATTCATACCCCTCATTAGGCGTTGCTAGAAGTTCAAGCTCCGTGTCCTTTTCTACCTCGTAGCCCGAGGTGAGTTCGCGTCCTTGCAATAGAACACTCAGTTTACCATTGCTAGGTTGTTCGAACGTGATGGCATAGAATGTAGCATTATCGGATATGCGCTTGAGAGCTATTGCGATAGTCTGTTCCTCTGTACCCACTGCAAATTTTCCTTTACTAGATTCATAGTTTGGCGCATTTACAACATAGTTGTATTCGCCTGCTATGAGTTCCATTTGTAGTGTACCATCGTTCGGCAGTGCAAAGGTTCTGTTATTGAGTATTAGTTGAGCATCGCGGAGCGCACCTTTATCGCAAGTAACGACGAAATTGATCTTTGTTGTTTTTCTTGTGAAGACGGCCGTTCTTTCACAATCTACTTGTACGTCATTGTCTTGCAACTCGGCTACAGTAACACCGTTGTGCAACCAGTATGCAAACTCCCATCCTTCGTTTGCTACGGCTTTCACTGTTGCGGCATTGCCTCCTTTATTTACCAATTGATATGAGAGGGGACTACCAGCGTTGCCTACTATATTTCCGCCCTCGGCTGGGCTAGCAGTATAAGCTACGCGTACTTTTGTTTCCTGTGCGAAACGAGCTGTGTAAGTAGCGTCTGCAAATACAGAGCCTACGGCAAGGAATTTAGGTGATGTACTGCCGCCCTCCCAGCCAATGAAACGATAGCCAGCTTTGGCACGTGCTTCAACAAGTTTTGCCGCTTCGCCGTGTTCCACAGTCTGAGATTCGGTTACAACATCGTTAATAATAAACTCGCCTGCTCCAGTGGGGTCGCTTACATAGCTCAGTGTGTATTGCTGCGTTTTCTTCTCGAAGATGTTCACATTGTCTATGCAAAGATACCATCCGCCTATCGGTTGATATACAAAACGGAACTGCACAAACTCTTTTCCTGCAAAGAGAGTTGCTTCAAGGGTCTCATCAAATGTAGCACGTCCTTCGCCACTGTTTGCAATATTCGTGGTCCAAGGTTGCCAGCTTAGTCCGTCGGTAGTATATTCTATGACAAAACGACTTGCTTGGAAGCCCCAACGTAACGAATAATCAAAATGCATCTGCAAGTCAGCCCCTAGTCCCTGCGTACGGTAACGCGGAGTATAGAGGTAGGTTGTATAATTTCTACCGTTGATAGCTAGATTGCGATTATCACAGAACAGGAAGCCGTTGTCGAGTATAAAAGCGTTGTCGCTCAGTCCATTTGCCACATACATTGGGTTCTCGGCAGAGCCTTCACTCAACGAATACCATCCTTTAGGGAAAGTTCCGTCATCAAAGTTTTGGGATGTTGGTATTGTAGCGTAGCACGTAAAATATGCAGTATGTGTTGCATCTTTTTTGATGTTCTTGTCCTCGCGCTCTGCTGATAGGCTTCCGTCACTCCAGCGTTCAAAGCGACTTTCATCGTCTGCGGGAGCTACAGCAATAGGGGTAGCATTCGCGTTGTATGCAACTTTTTGTTCTTGTTCGCCTTGTGACCATTTCCCAGAGCCAACAATTGCATAGCGTAGGGTAAATAATTTGGCTGTACACTGAGCAGTAACCTCCAGTGATTGTGCGACTTTCGTATCGCGACGTGGATTGTCCTTGCGTCCATCAGACCACTGAACAAATTCGTAGCCTTCTACTGGAACTACGAGCACGTCGGTACCACTCATAGAGACAGCAACCTTCTGAATAGCATTCCCACTAAGCGTGCAGTGTCCGTCTGGCTTGTAGGTCAGTGTGAGTGTCTCTTTGGGGAATGTGATTTCAACCTTGTTATTGCCACTCGCCGTAGGTGTATATGAGCCATCAATACGAATACTCCCTTTAGAGGCCACATACTCAGCTACTTGGCCTATAAGTAGTGGGAAACGAACTTCGCCATTTGCATCCGTCCGTCCCTCAAGCTTAGTAACTGTGATGAGTACGTCTGCCAAAGAACTATCGTTGTCTTTCACGACAAACGTAACTTCGGCAAGTTTATCATTTACGACTTCAAACGTTTTTTCTTCAGGAGTAATCGTGTAGCGTTCTGTTTCGTATACCCCATTAGCTTGCAACTTATATTGCCCAGCAGGGAGTAGGTCGTCCATAGCGAAAGTAACACCTGCTGCATTTGTAAGTTTGTACGCTGCTTTGACACTTTCGTCTTTTAGCCATGCGAGATCCGCTTCGCTCACAAGCCCTTTGTAGGAGAATTTCCAATCAATGGGTGCACCATAAGCGACGCTCGTTTCCAGTTTTGGCGTTACAGTAATTGGCTTCTTTGCCACTACAATAGTCTTCTCTATGGGCTGAGCTAATGTATACTGTTCATTTCCATTTTGTAGGCAACGGATTAGTGCACTGCCAGGTAAACCAAGAATGAGCTGATTGTCCACAACACTTGCTACAGTGGGCATCAATGTCTCGTAGCGTACAGGGAGACTGGAAGAAGCTGTTGCCGACAGCGTTACAGTAGCATCGCCGTAGGTGTAATTCGTAGCAACGTTCTCCCACATAATTTCTTGTTCGCGTAGTAGGCTTACTTCGTAACGTTTTGTTTCCTTGTTCTTTGCTTCTACTATCAGAACACGCGGACGTGTGAAATCTATCTCTGTTACATCGCTAATCAGTTTATTCGCGGGGTTTACTTCGTCGATATAGACCAGTGCTTCTGGCGAGGCTTCAAACGAGATTTTTACCTTATTGAACGCAGTAGGTTCGCCAAATTCTGTACGCTTCAGTACAATTGGGCAAACTGTCGGTATGGGTTGCTCTACATTAAGGTCTGCGATCATACCAGGATTGTTTGCTTTCTTGAGACTTAACGAAAGCAAATCGCGTGCAGCAGATTCGTCAGCTTCAAACTCAAAAATGATTGTTTGGTTGTAAGTCTTTCCAAACAAAGTAAGAGTAGCATTAATGGTAACATCTGTTGTGAAATCAAAGAGTTGGTTCTCGGTAACTGGCTGCCCTTTGTACTTGAAAGTCGTTCCCTGCCAGTTGGGGAGCAGTGCGCCCTTAATAGCATTCTTGTGTGCAGCAACTTCTTTCTTAAACTTCACCTTCCATTTGTTACCGATCAGCTGCTTGCTCACCATTCCGTCAAAGTTGACTTGGCTGAGTAATTCGCCGTGTTTTTTCCAGATCCCATTCTCGGTTTTATCCACTAGTGATGCATCGGTAACGTCTATTCCAGCCGCAGTACCATTGCAAATACTAGCCCAATTGCCTGTGCCTTCGTCGAAGCTGTACTCGGCAATACAATTCTCTGGGAGGGCTTCACCACTCTTTACATAGTGTTTATTTATGTATTCAAGGATCTTTGCCTCGTCTGCTTTACCGCGCATGCAACGGAACTCATCGATCTCTCCATTGAAATACTTACCCAACTCCAATCCACGGAAATCTGGGATATCCAGACCGTATGTGTTTATTTTTTGTGGTTTCCCATCAATCCAAATTCGTATATCGGTATCGCCCGACGAATCTTCGGTTGGCATTTTCGTGATAGCTACTTCTACAGCCAAGTGATGCCATTGCCCGAAAGTAACAGCATTGCCATCTGTCCAACGGAAAGCGTAGTCGCCACAGACAACACCTATTGAGTTGTTAGGAAAACCATACTCGGAATTACGTGCCAGTTGTATGGCAAATTTCTTTCCTTGTAGCAAGGTTGCAGGTTGCGAATTGTCTGCTTTGAAAAGCATCTCGAAACGATAGATGTCGCCTTGGCGGAACTCTTTGAGTTGTGATGCCACATATGGGAGAACGATACTCTGTTTATTAGTTTCGCTAACAAGGCTTCGGAACGACATGCAGTACTGCTCATCATCTACCTTATGTTTTGTACAATAGACAATATGAGTAGTGGTATTATTCGCAGTATTTACTGCTTCAGGCTTCTCTGCAATGGTAGCCTTGATAATGTGCCGTCCAGGCGTGGAAAGATCGGCTGTTATTTCCTGAAGCTCTATCTCGCCGTTGTCTTTTGCCTCGATGGCTGGGTCTACTTTTATCGTTTCGATAGCGTCAGGCGCTCCATCTACACTCACGGTTACGGTAATCTCCTTACCATAGGTATGCAATGAGCGGTTCTTGAGTTGTAAAGAGATCGGTTGAGCAGAGGCTAAATTCTCGCCCGAATCTCCTGCATCAATAGCCAACAGTTCGAGATCATTTGTCGTCGGGTTTTTCGCTTTTACGGCAAACGTGAAATCTCGCAGATCGCCGTAGGCAAAGCCATTGGGGAAGTCCGCGCCATTTTTCAATGCATCGGGAGGACAGATTGCCATCCGCACACGATATTCACCCTCCTGAAGATTGTTGGGTAATGGTATACTAAGCACAGGTTCCGATTCGCCTGCATCGAAATTCGCAGTGGTCTTCTCCGTCTCCTCAAATTCGGAATTCTGATTCCAGTCCACCCATGCACCAATAGCGTAT
>CAJPTS010000134.1 GCA_905373625.1 Bacteroidia bacterium | reverse complement strand
ACATACTTCTGTAAAGGAGATTCGTCGCCTTTGAGCGCTCTGACGATGTCGTAATGCACCACGCTTTCCTCTTCGGAGAAAATTTTGCTGTCGCCCCCGAACAAGATGTGGAAGGATTGTAACTTGGTGTGAGCTTTCCGCACCAGTTGTATTTGCGCATCGCCTTGTGCACTAGGCATGAAATTGTAGACATAAACAGCAGGTTCTTTACTCCCGATTCTATTAACCCGTCCGATGCGCTGCATAAGTCGCGTTGCATTCCACGGCGTGTCATAATTCACAATCACATTGGCTCGATGCAGGTTCACGCCCTCAGCCAAAACTTCCGTTGTGATAAGTACATTGTACTCCTCCTTCCATTCGCCTCTGTAGTTCGCATCAAAGTTCTCCTCGATGAGCGTTTCCAACGAGTCGCGCTCGGCGGCAGTAATGACCAATGGCTTGTACCCTTCTGCTCTGACAGCCCGAGCAAGAGACTGCACGGTATCTATTGCTTCTGAAAAGATTACCAGTTTGCCCGATGTATTCTTCTGCGGATCAAATAATACGGACGTGAGGTATTTCTTGAAGGCGTCAAACTTCGGGTCTGCAGAGTTCTTAGCCCATCGCTTGCACAGACTAGATATAAGGCGCAGATCTTTTTTTAGTTGGTCATAGTACTCGGGTTTAAAGGCATCTCGGGTATATTCTGCATTTTGTGCTTTTTCGTTGTGCCCTTGCTCGGTAAGCTTCGTTATTTTCTCTCTGACGTCTTCTACACAGTCTTGGAAGGATACGGGACGCCCCAATTTTTTGCTTTTTGTCTCAAAGTCCAGCTCCTTGTTTATGTCAATTTGTGGACAAATGAAAATGGTATCATTCTCCCACATATCAATCATATTTTCTGTGTACCGATGCAGATTAAGCAGTGATTGAGTAAATGCCGTAAATGAGCTTTCTAAGCGTTTCACCAAGAGTATTTGCATGAGGGTGGCCAGCTGTTTTGCCACGTCGTTTACACCGCGATTACCTCTACCTACGTATTTCTGCTCATCCGTTGCAGACACGAAATACTCTATGGCACGATAGCGGCTATAGTTTAAGCCAGCATTGCTCTGTGACTTATCTTCTTCTGTGGGAGCAATAATGGTCATCGTGTCAGAGAAAAGCTGCGCCAGCTCGTCATCCATGACGTATTTAAGATTGTTCGGTCCTTCAATTTTTGGGAACGTCAGAGCGAACCGTCCTACATCATCTTTGTAGTACATCTCGACGTCTGTTCGGGTTCTACGCTCCAAGATGTCACACAGTATGCAGTCTCGTAATTTCTCAGAGATAGCCTCTAGGCGTTGTAGACGTTCCGTATCAGCGAGTGCTTCTTCTGTTGTGGCATTCGCCTTAACGTTAGTCTTACTTATGACGAGATCGTATTCTTTGTTGACCTTAGCGAAGAACCTTTCTAAGTTGCCACCGTCTGCTTTCTTTAGTGTACTCTCATTGTGGTTACGTTCGAAGAGATAAATCTGGTTCTTTAAGTCGTTCGGACTATTGTTTTGTGGTGTCGCGGAGAGAAGTCCTACGTAGGGAAATACGCCCGTTCTTGCACCAATCTCTCCAATCAAACGGTCAAGAGATCGGTACATCTGTGTAGAGCTATTGCGGAATTTATGGCTTTCGTCTATAATAATAAGCCCATAGTTTTTATCCTGTAATTCACCACCAAAATCGCCCGTATCGCCTGCGTCCTCCGCCGCCAACGCCTCGTCGAGAATACTGCTAATGCGTCCCGTTGTGATATAATCTACATAAGGCGTCATTTTGTCTCTGGTCGCCTCATCAAACTTCGCGATAGTACTTTGCCACCCCATCTGAATAGCGGGCGGTGTGATAATGAGGACTTTACGCTCGCGTTCCCCGAAGTTCTCAGGCACGCTTAAGAAGTGTTTAATGATCAGAATGCCTACAATGGTTTTTCCTAAGCCTACCACATCCGCCAGCATGAAACCACCGTGTTCGTGCATAATACTTAGGCAGCGTTTTACGGCTTCGATCTGATAATCAAATTTTTGCACATCCACGGGCAGATAGCTCTCAATCGTTTGTCCTAAATTCTTGTCCACAACGTCGCCAAATTGGAGTTGTAGCAATTTGATGTATAGCTCGTATGGTGTGAATGAACTGTTCTGCGACTCCGTCTGCTCCTTTTCTATTTGGTAGTAGATGGGCGAGGTCTTGATTACTTGTTCCAAGAACTCCTGTGTCCAGTCTTTTGAGAGCGCCCATTTTTCTTCAAACCAACAAACATGCCCCTTAGTATCTGACCCTTCCGTAGGGCGAGCTGTAATACAGGCAGGATTTGTCTCCAGATAGTTGAGCTCGGCATTTCCTAATAACCCTTTTTGGGTGAAGTTAGAACTCCCGATGATGCCAAAAGAGTGATTACGTCCCGAGAAGATGTAGCATTTCGAGTGAAGAAACTCGACGTCGCCAGTAGCACTTTGGGTATAGATCCGTATTTGCAGCTTGCTGTCTTTACTACAATACTTGAGCAGCAAGTTGATAACAGCTTTGTATTCCTCTTTTACTTCAAGGTGGTGTATGTCTGTTCTTATAAAATCGTAAGGATAAGTGGCATCTTTGTACTTAGCATTCGCCAGTAAAGAGGTAAAGACGTAAGGATCTTTGCCGATAAGGAGCTCAATGGACGTATCCGTGCGATCTAAGAATTGTTGCAACTCGGTCAGAATAAGAGACATGCCCAGAAGATCCCAATAGCCAGTAGCTATCCGAATTTTGTTAATTCCCCCGTCTGAAATACACCGCCTAAGGTAAGACAGCATAGAAAGAGCGTCGGAGGAATTATCTATAATGTTATTGTGTAGCATCTTATCTCCCATTCATGCAACAGTCCAGTACGGATCAGGACGCGCACTTCACACAAAAGAACTCGAGCCTGATAACTAAATGCTGTGTAGTTGGCTTCCACAAAAACGTGAAACTATCTACCTAAAACAAAGGTACTCAAATCGTATTTTACACGACGAGACGGTACAGTCATAGAATTTGAAGGTCATGGAATCATAAAGATTTCTGGCGGCTATTTTCGTTGTTCCGCACGACTGGGAGAGGTGCGCAACATTTTAAGTACGAGGTTCAAGGTACGAAGTACAACGCAAAGCGTTTATAATCTGGGTTTTACTTTGAACTTGGGACTTCGTACTTTGTACCTAAATTCTAGCTTTTTATTTGCGCCAAGGGCGCTCTGCTTTTAGCTTGCATTTGCGAACAGGTTGCAGCTTTTATTGGCGAAGAGTACTCGCAAACTGCCGAGTTTACCTACTTTTGTTAAAACATTTACCTGTATGTATCATGAAGAAATGTGCTTTACTACTACTCGGAGGAGTCGCTATGCTGCTTGCAGGCTGTAAATCTCCGCAAAATACTACTTCGGAATCCGCTGCAAAGAAATTGCAGTGCCCCCTGCCCCCTATCGTAGACGGTAAGTTTACACCCGATATCATGTGGGCGATGGGACGCCTTACGGGCTATGCGCCTTCGGCTGACGGAAAGCTACTGGCGTACACCGTGAGTCGTTATGATGTAAAAGAGAACAGAGGCTGGTCAGATCTATTTATCAAAAAGCTGGAAGACGGTACGGTGAAACAACTAACCGACTTCAATGCGCAGGTTTATAATATTGAGTGGCGAGGCAACAACGAACTCTTGTTTGTTTCTACGCACGAGGGCGCGCCACAGATCTACAGTATGAAAACTGACGGGACTGCTCTTACGCGCCTCTCAGATGTTGAGACGGGCATTGACGGTTTCCGTGTCTCGCCCGACGGCAGCAATATTGCATACGTTTCTACCATCCCGATAATCCCACAGGTGAAGGATAATTACCCCGATCTGGACAAGTCTACAGGGAAAGTATATGACGATCTGATGTATCGGCACTGGGACGTTTGGGATGACGGCTCTCGCAGCCACGTATTTGTTGCCCCCTTTGCTAACAATAAAGTGGGAAAAGGGAAAGATCTTTTGGAGGGCGAGCCCTATCATTCGCCTTTGCGTCCCTTCGGTGGAATTGAAGAAATCGGGTGGAGTGCCGATGGGAAATTATTGGCTTACACGTGTAAGAAACTTGTTGGGAAAGCGGCTGCATTTAGTACGGACTCTGATATTTACCTCTATGATTTAGCTACGGGCGAAACGCGTAACCTCACGGAGGGGAACTTGGGCTACGATCGTTGTCCCGTCTTTTCGCCCGATGGGAAGTATATGCTCTATACCAGCATGGAGCGTGGAGGATTTGAAGCAGATCATGAGCGCCTCATGTTGTACGACCTTGCAACGAACCAAAAGCGTCAGCTCTGTCCCGCATTTGATTATTCGGCTGCTTCTATGGTGTGGCGTCCTGAAAGCGATGGCTTTTACTTCGTATCGGGCGTGCGAGGCACTTTCCAGCTCTACCAACTGATGCTTGCAGAAGATATGCCGAAACCCATTACAACGGGTATGAAGGACTATCATTCGGTTTGCCTGACGGGCGAATATCTTTTTGGCGACGTGGTTTCTATGGTTTCGCCAGCCGAGGTTTACCGCGTGGCGTTGGCAGACGGAAAACAAGAAAAGGTTACCGAGGTGAATGATAATATCCTCTCGCAGCTTAAAATGCCCGAGGTGCGCGAGCGTTGGGTAAGGACTACAGATGGGCAGCAAATGCTTACGTGGGTTGTGCTTCCTCCGAACTTTGACAGTACGAAGAGTTACCCCACGCTGCTCTTTTGCGAAGGAGGGCCACAAAGCCCGCTTACGCAGTTCTGGAGCTTCCGTTGGAATCTTGCCCTTATGGCCAGCCAAGGTTATATAGTCGTTGCCCCAAACCGTCGCGGTGTACTCACTTTTGGACAAAAATGGACGGACGAGATTAGTAAAAATCACGGCACGCAAGAGATGCGAGATCTCCTAGCTGCAATAGACGAATTGGCTAAAGAACCGTGGGTAGATCAAGACAGACTCGGTGCAGTGGGGGCATCTTATGGCGGATATACCGTAAACTGGTTAGCTGGGCATCACAACAAGCGTTTTAAGGCGTTTATTAGCCATTGCGGTATCTTCCACAGCGAGATGGAGTTCTATACCACCGAAGAAATGTTCTTTGACGAGTGGGAGATGGGCGGTAAGCCATGGGAAAAGAATAACGCCGTAGCACAAGCTAGTTTTAACCAAAGCCCGCATAAATTCGTAGAAAATTGGGACACGCCGATTATGATCATACATGGCGGTCACGACTTCCGTATCCCTTACACACAGGGTATGGCAGCATTTAATGCCGCACAGATTCGTGGAATCCCGAGCAGATTCCTATTCTTTCCCGACGAGACGCAC
>CAJPTS010000133.1 GCA_905373625.1 Bacteroidia bacterium | reverse complement strand
ATTTAATATGGATCGGGATGTAAAGGATACGATGAGACAGATGGCTTTCTGTTGGCACGATATCGCGCAAACGTGTGGCATCTTTTTCTGTAGTTATAAGCCAGCCACCGTGCGTGGCGATACGCTCAAGAAGCATCATTTCGCGACGTGAGAACCGATGGTGGTCGTTGTAAGTTAAGTAGTCGCGTATATCATACAACGTAGCTATATATTCAAAAAAAGATGTGGGATTAGCTATGCCCGCTAGACCGTAAATATTGCCTTTCAAATCTGTATTTTCCAATAATTCGCCCGTAAGGTTACGCGGTTCGCCGTAACATAATCCTGAGAAGAGTACAGGTTGGTCTGAGGCGTATTGCAATTCTTTAGCAAGTAGTTCGCATGCTGTGTGTGTCGCCTGTTCTGGGACGTTGGTTACCACAATAGCATCAGCTTGGCGGGCACGGTATTTTAGATCGCGTAACTGTCCGTAAGGCAACAAAAAATCGGTTACGAATGGGCGATCGAACCGAGTGAGAAGGAGGTTTACTGAGGAGCGCAAACGTCTGTGTTGAAAGGCGTCGTCTAATATAATCAACTCACAATCTGGATACGCCTGCAAAATTTGTTGGCATCCCGCCACCCGATCTTCGCACACGACGACTCTATTCTCGGGCGTACGCAGCTTTAATTGTAGGGGTTCGTCGCCAACCTCGCTCGCTAATGAAGACGGTCGTACCACACGAAAACCTCGCGTAGTACGACCATAACCTCTACTTAACATCACTGCACCTCGGTGTGTACCAAAACGCTCCATGAGCGCCGCCACCATAGGCGATTTCCCCGTGCCTCCTACTGCCAAATTCCCTACGCAGATAGTAGGAACATCTGCCGCGTAACTTCTAAAATAGCCGTTGTCATACAGCCAGTGCCGCACACGCAGTGCACCTCCGAAGACGTAGGAGACAACTTTACGAAGCCACGCAAACATGCGTCTACTATCGGATTTCGATCATATAGGGCATCTCGGCACGTATGCCACGTTTCTTGAGTAGGCGCTCGATATTATCAACTAATTCTTGTTCGGGGTCAGAAATACCAAAAATTTGCTTTGCAAGCTTAACCTTAGAGGTCAGGAAGTCGGTCACCATTCCATCGAAAAATGAGATTTCCTTTTTGGGGTAAACAGAGAGGCAATAATTGTCTGTAATATTTGCTCGCTCTGCTGCAACTGCAATTGCCCGATCTAGCCCTCCTAACTCGTCTACAAGACCTAGACGTAGGGCGTCCACGCCACTCCAAACACGCCCTTGTCCGATGGAATCTACTGCTTCAGAAGTCTTTTTCCGCCCTTCGGCCACCCTACTTAAAAAGATGGAGTAAGTGTTCTCTACAGACTGCTGCATGAGGTTTCTTTCAAAGTCGTCCAGCGGACGCATCACAGAGCCGATATCGGAGTGCGAATGAGTCTTAACCACACGTGGGTATACCGCTAATTTCTCACGGAGCAATTTTCCGTACGTCATATACATACCAAATACGCCAATTGACCCCGTGAGCGTAAGAGGATTTGCCACTATATAGTCCGCTGGTGCTGAAATATAGTAACCGCCCGATGCTGCATAAGTCCCCATAGAGACAATTAGAGGCTTTTTCTCGCGCAAACGCGTAAGCTCACGCCACATAACCTCCGAAGCAAAGGCACTTCCTCCAGGCGAATTAACGCGGAGCACTACCGCCTTAATCGTAGAATCTTGACGGAGTTTAGAGAAGATCTCGGCATAAGCATCTCCACCAATGGCGTCGTCATCCTCGTCGCCGTCGTTTATTTCGCCCATGGCGTAAACTAAGGCTATTTTTTCAGCGGAGAGATCCATAGATTTTTGTTCTTGTACATATTGCGAATAATCGTGCAACGAGACAGTACGCAATTTTTTGTTGGGTTTCAGACCTGTTTTAACAAGAAGCATTGAATCTAACTGATCTGCATAATAGATACCGTCTACCAATTCTGCCTCTAGCGCCTGTTTCGGTAGAAAAGCCACACGCCCTTCGGCAAACATATTAAGTTCTTCAGTAGAAATCTGACGAGCTTCCGCAACCGCATTCGTTGTAAAGTTCCACATCGAACTCAAGTAGGTCATGGTTTGCTCATGGTTGGCTACACTCATCTCGTTCTCCATAAAAGGTTCAACAGCAGATTTGTATTTTCCGTGACGTATAATTTGCGGTTCTATCCCCCATTTTGCCAGTGCATCTTTCAAATAGAAATTCTGCGAAGCTAAACCATACCACATCAGTTCGCCCATCGGGTGAATAAATACACTGTCTGCTACAGAAGCCACGTAGTATGGGAACTGACCGTAGCCCGCACTATATGCGTAAACAAATTTGCCACAACTGCGAAAATCGGCGATAGCATTGCGGATTTCCTGCGCCGTGTTAATAGACATTTGTAGCCCATCGGCTTTAATCAGGATACCTTCGATTTTATCATCAGTTTTGGCATAGTCTATTGCCCGCAGCGCTTCGTAAAGTGCGTTTTGTTCGGGGAGCTTAAAATTCCCAAAACTTAGACGAGAGAGAGGCTCTGTAACCTCTTTATCCGTGATATTCTTGGTGAGATCTATGGTTAGGACGGTGTGCTTCTCGATACTTTCAACGCTTTCCATAGCGCCCAGCACGCCAATCATCGAGAAGAGGAGAAATAGTGACAATAACTGTAAAAGCAGTATGCCCACAACAACGGCTAAAACCGTTTTAAAGAAAGACTTCATACCTTCTAAATGTTTTGTATTGATAGATTACACATGTAAAAGTAGGCAAAAACAGAGACTCAGAGTATTAAGCCTTGATACAAATTTCGTTTTGCCCTACACAAACCACGTCGCCTGCGCGCAATTTTGCACGTTTGCGCAATTCGATTACTCCATTATGCAACACGATGCCCCGTGTGACCATCTCTTGCGCTTGTCCGCCGTTCTCGGCAATTCCGACGAACTTTAGTAAACGAATGAGTTCTATGTACTCCGTGCCTTGAAGCGTGAATTCTATTCTTGGCATTGCTCTTTATTCTAGTCAATTTGAAAATGTGTGATCTCCTGCTTGAGTTCGGCTACGTGCCCTAGAATACTTTCACTCTCTTTGGCAAGCTGGTCAGAGGAGGTTGCATTTATTTGTGCAGTACTACTTAAGTTGTTCATTGCTACATCTATCTGCCCTATCGCATCAGTTATTTGCTGGCTATTGGTATTCATTTGTGTCATATTCGCAATGATTTCACTAAGTACTCTTTGTAGCCTTTCCAACTCTGCGAGAGTGGTACTAGAGAGCTTTTGGGAGTCTTTGCGTAAATCTTTAATGCCATTAACAATCTCTGCACTTCGTTCTGCCAAAACTCTAACCTCGCCTGCTACGACTGCGAAGCCTCGTCCAGCCTCGCCTGCCCGTGCAGCTTCAACAGAGGCATTAAGCGATAGGATGTTTGTCTGCGAAGCGATCTCTGCCAAGAGGAGTTCGCGGCTGACAATCTCGTCTAGTGCACGGTTAGTCTCTTTGATGTTCGTGCTAAGATTGTGGAGAGTATCTTGTGCGTCGCGAATATCGGCTGTAGCATTATTGGCCATCTCTAGTTTATGTTGGCAGACTTCAAGCACGCTAGTACATTGTGCTAGTACTTCTTCCGTGGAGGCGGCACTGTTCTGAGCTGCGTCAGCAATTGCAACCGATGACGAATTTATATGGGAGCTATTCGCATTGAGCTCATGGGTCGAAGAAATGATTGTGCTCATTACGTCACGTAACTTAACCACCATACCTTGGAAACTTAGCGCCATAAGACCGAGTTCATCCGCTCGTTTTTCATAGCCAGTAGGCTCGGTTGTAAGCTGCCCGAGCGCCAGCGCGCCAAGTCGGTTGGCAATAAGATGTATGGGACGCAATAGGTTGCGTAGTAAATAGAGTAGTACTAGAAAGAGTATACTGCAAAGTGCGACTCCCAGAAGCAAGGTTATCGCCATTTGTTTGTAGACCTGCTGCATGGCTATACTCTTGTCAAAATCTACACACAGTAGTACGGGGAGTTCACATGTGCTCATGTAGAACGGTGAGATGGCACTTAGCTTTTTCTCGTCTTCGTAGAGTATATGTTCTTTGCGTCGGAGTGCGTCACGCTCAGAGGACGAGAGGCGATTCCATTCAAATATCGGCGCAGCATCGGTTTCATTTGTGGTGGCAGCAAGCTTGCCTACGGGCGAATACATGGAAACCGTCGCTAATCCCGCCAAGGCATCTGCATTTTTCACCCAAGAGGCAACACGCTCTAACTCTATATCGACCTCGACAACGCCCAAAAATTTCTCTTCTTTCAGAATTGGCTCTGCAAAAGTAAATAGCAGCACGTTCTTACGATCGAGAATATCTAGGTGATAAGCATCATTAGCAAAAGCTTTATGCGTACGGCGAGGTTCAGAGTACCACGTGCCAATGATTGGGTCTATATGAGTATGAGTAGTGTCGCTATAATGCGCTTTACCATCTCGTCCCATGGCAATAAAAGGTAGAAACCGCCCTTGGAGTCCACTCCCTTTTTCATTCTTGTGGAGCTCGTCCTCACCATCAAAAGCATTTGGCTCGTAAGCGAGACCTATTCCTGTTACAAAAGGATAATTGGGGAGCATATTCTCTAGCATAGCCATGACCTCGGTGCGTGTCAAAGAAACATCGCCCGATAGAAATTTGGCAGTAACGCGCGTAAAGGATACACTCTGCGTAAGATCGCTCTCCATACGCGTTTTTAGATCGAGCGATGCTTCTTCCACTTGCTGAACCAGACGTCCGTAGTATACATCCTTCAGTTTGCGAAAAGGGAGGAATGCCAAAATTAACATTACCAACACTGCGCCACAGACCACTAACAGGCTGATACGAAATAATATAGACCTATTTCTCATTGAATTTTAAAATTCTGTCGTAGAATTACTATTCTGTAATAGAATCGTTTTATTAGAACATAAAGTTAACAAAGGTTCAGTATTTATCTTGCAACGTATGTGGCGACGAATCTGATTAGTTAAGCATCATTCGCATTGCGACGGCTTTGTCTCTATTTTTCTCTTTGTGTAAGGGAGCTATATTTGTGAGAGTGTGGGTCAAAATAGAAGTGTGGCACACCTTTTTATGCAAGTTCAGAATGAGTAAAATACAAAACGCTAAGAATGAGGGCGAAAAGAGCGTGCGGGAATGCGTGACAGAACCCGTATTTCTTGAGCAATATTACAGTTTGTGCATTATGATGCAGCGTCTTCGGAGGAAATATATTTGGACTATATAGTACTCATCAATAAGTTACGTCCATTCCCATCCGCTGTTTTTCCGTATCTTCGTGTAAACAAATAACATTGCACGATGAACACGCTGCGTCG
>CAJPTS010000132.1 GCA_905373625.1 Bacteroidia bacterium | reverse complement strand
GCCCTCCAGATACTCCCACTGTATATCTTCTACGTTAAGCTTGGATGTAGCATTGCACTCCTTCGTGAGGGTAAATATCTTGCCGCAAATGGCACTCTTTTCAGCGCTAAAGCGCGGGTTTACACGCTCAAAAAGGGTCGGTTTCCAATCAGTTTTATACTTCTTGCTCTCAGGCGCAAAGCTAGTACTAATCAGCTTTTTTAGCCCTATTGACTCGAACTTTGCCACAAAGAACCGCGTAAAATTACTCCACTCAGGGTCATCGCACGGGAGGAGTACAGTCTTATCGCGAAACAAATCGGGATTGTAGTCAAGGTAAGAGATCATCTCCACCTCTATGTCGTGGAACTGCGTGTAGAACTCGTCGTTCTTGGCCGCCTTTGCCTCTTGCAGATTACGGTTTGCCATGGTTATTTTTCTAGCCTCAGACAAAGTTACGGAATTCGCAAAAAGTGTTGTTGTAAGGGCAAAAGCAGATTCGTACGTTAAAACGGTGTGTTATAATCTTGTTTACTTTTGTGCAAGCCATAAGGCTAGAACAGGATCGGTAAAGATTAGTCGATTGTTATCCACCTCAATGATATCGCGTTTAATAAGGGCTTTTTTTATTGCCACTACATTCGCCGAAGTGTTCAGTTTGTATTTTTCTATTGCAAATTGTGTTGTAAGTTTCTCTTCGCCAGCGATAATAGCTTTTAGAAACCGCAGCTGAGGTGCGGTAAGACTGCTTGTTAGCTCTTCAAATAGAGGCGAATTTTGTGCAACGAGATCTGCTATTGCATTCTCCATGATCTCAGACGTTACTACCGTGGTAGTATAAGACCAAACGAGCCAAGCGAGTTGCTGCACGTAAGAGGAGTGGTTTTCCACTGTTTGGCAAATTGTCTGAGCTTGTTCGGGTATAATCTTTTTTGCAGTGTTTTGAAAGCGCGAGACTATAAAGTTTACCCATTCTTCTGTTGCGATCTTGTTTAAGTACATTACATCGCCGAATTTGTAAAAGGGGAGACTCTTGTCGGTAAAGAGGTGCTGCATGAGATGCTTTTGACTTCCAAAGAGGCAGTACGATGTACGCGTATGGTGTTGCCAAACAGTGCGCAGAAGCTTTTGAAAATTGAGCGAGTCTTTGAATTCTCCTATTTGTTGAAATTCGTCGATACAAATTACGAAGTTGCAATTTAGTCTTGTGGCGAGCTGCTCAGGTAGGTTTAGAATTTCGATAGGCGACTTCTCATCTTTGTTGAGGTCGAGTCCTATACTGAACTCATTTATGGGGTCTGGACTAACATTTATGCGCGGGGCTATTTGTGTAAGGAATTCGCCAATGGCTTGTAAGCGTTGTTGCCATTTGGGCAGTGCGTGTCTTAGTATCGTTTCCGCAAATAACTGGAAGAAATCATCAGGCTCGCGACACGGAAAGACATCGATGTAGATAACCTTCAGCTCATTCGTTTCCACACTACTTGCTACTTTCTTTACAAGTGATGTTTTCCCCCATCTTCGTGGCGAGATGAGGATGGTATTGATGCCATTCTGGAAATTCCCGAGTAAGCGTTGTGACTCCTCGTGACGATCTGTAAAAAACTCGTCTGTAATAGCTCGTCCGAATTGAAAAGGGCAATTCATGTCTAGGATAATCTTGTAAGAATTCTCTTACTAAGAACGCTCTTACTAAGTATGTAGTGTATCCTCTTGGAGTGAAAATGTGCTCCCGCATCTGAGAAATGAGATATGCCATAAAGCAATGATAGATTTTTTATGAGGTGATACCATATTCGTTTTGAACAATTTTTGGTAATAGGTACGGAGTACACGCAAAGCGTAATAATATTTTACTGCATCACAGAAATACTTTGTACCTAGCCTTTTAGCGAGTATCAGATTTCGTCTTTTGATTTGCATCGTTAATGCGTGACATCTAATACTTGGATAAAAAAATAAAATATAAATTTGCGTTGTCTTTTACGACAGATTGTCGCAGAGGCTCACGCGATTGGCTTTGAAAGAGTGAAGGCAATGGTGTGATACAAGTTGAAATTAACTGTCTAAATAGTAGCATGAAAAAAGTATTTTTGAGTCTGATGGTTGCCCTGACGGCAGCGTTCCTTTTCACTTCTTGCGCAAGCAAGACTGAGATCTTGAAGAAAGGTGTAGAACAGGCGAAGAAAGAGGCGGGGTTGCCTGTTACCGCTAACGGCATTACAACAAAAGACATGTTTTATGACGAGGCTACTAACTCTGTGAATTATCTCGCAGAAATGCCAGCAGAAATGTTCGGCAATTTCGCTTTTATGGCCGCTCAGCCCGTCTATCAAGAAATGTTCCTTTACTCGCAGAAAGATGATCCAGCAATGAAGAATTTTGCTAAGCTCTTACTTGACGTGAACGGTACATTGCGGTTTACTTACGAAGTGATTGGCGGTGGTAGTAATCCTGTTGTATTTACTTTCGGTGGAGAAACTCTCAAGCAGTTAGTAGACGGTACGCTTCCCCAGCCCGATCAATCAAAACTGCAACAGCCAGCTCCACAACAACCCGAAGGAGAAGCTGAAGGCGGTGAACAAATGGGCGAAGGTGAAGGCGAAGAAATGGCTGAAGAATAGTCCTCCCCATTGTTGATTAGAATCTTACGCTCGCCATAGAGAAAGTTCTGTGGCGAGCTTTTTTTGTATTTATGAGGCGGGTGTGTCAAAATAGAAATTTGGTATACCCGCCTTAGCTGTGTTCTGAATGCGCAAAATGCTAAGGAGTATTTATGTATTCTGGGGATGCAACCCTGACGGAGAACACCTTTTATTGCATCTTTTCCACGGGATTTATAGAATTTATGCGCAATAAAAGCGCGATAAGTTGTTGAATATAAATATATTACATCTATGGAACAAAATATTTCCGATTTGAAACACCTCCCTTTGCACAATCAATAATCTTTGTATTGCAAAAACTTAAGCAGGATAATTGTTGCGTAAAAAGACGGACTTGTTATTTGATACTGACCCCAGAAAACATTTGTCAGGTCAAAATATAAAGAGGACGGGAAATGAAACGAAAACTACATAACTTGAGATGGCTCGCAGCGCTTTTCTATTGCTTTTTGTCTTGGACATCGTCTATAATGGCGGAAGAGTACGCTCTCTACATTGCAGATACGCAAGTCACAGACGCTAATTGTAACAACTTAAGTGGCGACAAATTTCCTGGAGTTACAGTAGCCCCTGGGGGAATCTTCAAATATGACCCAGATAAGAAAATACTGACCATGAAGGAGGTGACGGTAGTTGTGGGCAATAATGAAAGTGCTATTTGGAATGGTATTGTAGGGCTAAAAATTGAAGTATCGGGCACTAATGAGCTGAAATCAACGACTGGGGCAGGATTACAATGCAATTTTTCGACACAAATTGGAGGGAACGGCATTCTAACCACAGTTAGTGGCGGGAGTGGAAGTGTATATATCGCTGATAAGAATGCCACTCTTACC
Organism: Bacteroidia bacterium; assembly: GCA_905373625.1. GTDB lineage: Bacteria > Bacteroidota > Bacteroidia > Bacteroidales > CAJPTX01 > Bacteroides_D. The sequence continues at coordinate 1,927 of CAJPTS010000132.1, read as the reverse complement.
ATTTCCGATATTACGTTAGAAGTATCAGGGCAGTGGGGCATTGTAGGAGAGGATGGCAAACGTGGTGAGATGCTTAAACTGAAGAATGCGAGCGTAATAGCGAAAGGAACGAAAGGTGCAATTCGCAGTTGGGCTTCGTTTAGCATAGATGGTTGCGAAATTGTAAGCCCTGCGGGAGGCAAGTTTGACAAAACAAAACTCGCTGTAGTAGACGCTGCGGGCAATATGGCAATGGAGGTAAAAATTGCGCCCATCGCCGTTACAGGGAAATAGAAGGTTTTAGTAAGAATAAGAGGATCAGGTGATATAAAAAGAAGAGAAGCCTTTGCAGCGGATTTGGAGTGGTCTATACCGTCCGTACTATGTTTTCGTTTCATCGCTTCAAATCGTATAAAGCAAGGGCGTTAAGGTAGGAGTCAATACAAGTTGTTCTTTCTATCTTGGTGTGAAAATGGGGCAGTTCTACTGGTGTGGGCTGTCCCATTTCTTATCCGCTCGCTTTTTCCTTATTTTCGAGTACGAAAAGAAGAGGATGGGGAGGATTCCAATTTCCCATTTTGACACGTATACTACGCGTTTACCTCTTTGAGATTACGGGATCAGTGTAATGATGCCAGAAGGAATCATCGCACAGTAAGTATATACCAAAGCGTATTAGCCAATACGCGTCTAGAGTATTTAGTTGCTGGTACTTTCAATGTGCATAACCATAGAGGCGTGGTAAAAAGTTGGTTATAATGCCCGAGGAACGGTAATTACTTCTAACTATATCCACAGTTCGAGCTCTTCATCCTCACTTTCAGGCGCTTGCACTTAGTACTCTGTCAGGGTGTGTCAAAATAAAAATTCGGCAGCCTCACAGGCAGAGAGTGAATACTTGTTATAGCTCATTACCCCGCGTCTTTTGTAGGCAGGTGTCTCCGTTACCTATAATGCAAGTTTATTGATTATCACTATATTGCATAAGCGAAACAAAATATTTTAGATTTGAAACATGTGTCTACGTACAATGAATAAAATTTGTATTGCAAATACGATGCAAAATTGTAATTTCGTGAAACATAAAGATTATTGCACTTGATACCACTGATGGCGTACAAATATATGCTGGAATTTAGGCGTTTGTCACTGTATGAATAGGGCAGAGTTTTGCTAACGAATCAAAGAGAATGAAACGAGTTCTTTTATTTGTCCCCGATGCTCCACTTTGCCACTCTTGTCTTTTTGCGCACTTCCTAAGAGGGATTGAGTGTTTAGAGTTTATGGGCTATATACTGTCCAACCCTCCAGAAGATGCCCCTCTTCCCCACAACAGATATTAACGACTTGTATAATGAAACGTATAATAATGAGTATGATGAAACGAAACGGATTCTTGCTTCTTCTATCATTCTGCGCACTTTTCGCCTTTAGTCTTCCTTCTTTTGCGCAGTCGTATTACGAACTCTCGTATAAAAACCAAGCAGGTAAACAATGCTACGGTTTTATGATCTACGAGGACGACGAGAATATTACAATGCGCGTCGTCGAGGCTGATGCCAAAAACAATGTTACTGCCTCCGAAGATATCAAGTACGAGGGAGAGCAGGGGACGGAAGACGGGCAGCAGTATACTGCACTTGCTCCGAAAAAATCTCATGCAAATGCTCCCTATATAGTATTCTTTTGGGGCAAGCAAAAAGGTGAAGAGCTGCTCCCCATGATCTGTTTTGATCTGAACAAAGAGGACGACTTCAAAGATCCAGATTCCTTTGCCGAGGTCGGATTAGCAGATATTACCACCGAATACCTCCAACAGTTCTACGATACCCAAGAGAAGACTTATAAGTCTATCATGGCTGCAAAAAAAGTGGTGCAGAAACAACGTTCTATAATATTGGTGTCCGGTAAACTTTTTTGATTGGGAGAAAAAATAGGGCGAACCTCG
>CAJPTS010000131.1 GCA_905373625.1 Bacteroidia bacterium | reverse complement strand
AGAGTGTAATAGCCAATTTCCTTCGCGATATATATGAGGGTAAGGTCGATGCTTTTATGACGCGCCTCAAATCGATAATCGGCGGCATCCCATATGATACCATCAAAAAGGATGACGCTTATCGCGAGCATGATGGCGAGGTGGCGGTCTATTTAATTTTCTCGCTCATGGGTCAGTTCACCCAAACTGAGGTACACACCCCAAGTGGTCGTGCCGATGCCGTGGTACACACCGAAAATGCCATTTACCTCTTTGAGTTCAAAATGGAGGGTGCGGGCACACCCGAAGACGCACTCGCTCAAATCAAAGAACGGGGCTATGCCAACCGTTACCTTGCAGAGGGTAAAAAGATAGTATGCATCGGCGTGACCTTTGACTCCAAGACACGGAATATAAGCGAGTGGCGCACTGTGTCTTTTTCGTAGGGGCTTGCCTCGCTCCCACAATACACTTGCCCAAAGTTTCATATTGGGCTAAAAATATCCACCCTAGAATGGGTGGGAGGGCAATTTACCCCCTTTAACTTTTCACTGATTGTAGCACTTCGCACCTAAATTACTCCTATAGCGTACGCAACAGAGCCTCAAGAGTCACCTTTGGTTCAAGTAGTTCCGCCAAACGAGAGGCCGCAACTCTTTCTTGATGCATCGTATCACGCTCGCGCACGGTGACAGTCCCATCAGCAAGCGTTTGGTTATCTACCGTTACACAGAACGGTGTACCTATAGCATCCTGCCGACGGTAACGCTTCCCTATAGTGTCTTTTTCCTCATAGTAGCATGCCATGCGCCACTTTAAATCATCTACAATCTTTTGGGCATATTCGGGCATACCATCTTTACGCACGAGAGGCAATATAGCCGCCTTTACAGGTGCCATGGCAGGAGGTAGATGTAGAACTTTACGTATGTCGGCCTTTCCGTCATCGCCAGCCACCTTTTCTTCTTCGTAACTCCCCGCCAGTAACGTAAGTATGGCACGATCTAAGCCTATAGAAGTCTCAACCACATACGGTACGTAGCTTTCATTCTTGTCTGGGTCAAAGTATTGGATCTTCTTCCCCGAAACGCGCTGGTGGTTAGATAAATCAAAGTCCGTACGAGAGTGAATGCCTTCCACCTCCTTAAAACCGAATGGGAATTTATACTCTATATCGCATGCAGCATTGGCATAATGCGCGAGCTTATCATGCGGATGGTAACGATAATTATCCGCCCCCAATCCTAACGCTAAATGCCAACGCAAGCGATGTTCCTTCCAGTACTCGAACCACTCCATCTCGGTTCCAGGCGTCACGAAGTACTGCATTTCCATTTGCTCAAATTCGCGCATACGGAAAGTGAATTGTCGAGCCACAATCTCATTACGGAACGCTTTCCCTACCTGAGCAATCCCGAAGGGGAGGCGCATACGTCCCGTCTTCTGTACATTTAGGAAGTTCACAAAGATCCCTTGTGCCGTTTCGGGGCGCAGATAGAGTTCACTAGACTCGTCGGTCACGGAGCCTAGTTTGGTAGCAAACATGAGGTTGAACTGACGCACTTCTGTCCAATTACGCGTACCAGAGATGGGGCAAACTATCTCGAGGTCTTCTATCAGCTTACCAAACGCCGCCAAATCGTTACGTTCCATCGCATCTACCATGCGTGCACGTGCCGCGTCTATACCCTTTTGCCATTCTAATACTCGGGCATTGGTAGAGACGAATTGAGCGCGATCAAACGCCTCACCAAAACGTTTTGCTGCCTTAGCTACCTCTTTTTCGATCTTCTCTTCTTGTTTGCTCATCCAGTCTTCTACGAGCACGTCGGCACGGTAGCGTTTCTTACTGTCGCGGTTATCTATAAGCGGGTCATTAAACGCGCTCAGATGCCCTGAGGCTTCCCAAACCTTTGGGTGCATAAAGATGGCAGAGTCAATGCCTACGATGTTGTCATGTAAACGCGTCATCGCCTCCCACCAGTAGCGGCGTACGTTTAGCTTCAACGCCGTTCCATACTGCCCATAGTCATAAACCGCGCTTAACCCGTCGTAGATCTCACTACTCTGGAAAATAAAACCATATTCTTTGCAATGCGCCACTAAACTCTTGAACAGATCTTCTTGTGCCATCTTCTCACCTCGTTATTTGTAGCAAAAGTAGAAATAAAAGCCCTAGCGTATAATCTGTAAACCGTCTCCAAACAGTCACAATTCTTAATTTTGCCTAGCTAAAAAGCGCACGTTTATGAGTCCGACTGTCACAGCCATCCTGCTACTCGTATATTTTGCAATCCTCATCCTCATATCCTACCTAACCAGTAGAAAAAGCACGCCCGATGTCTTCTTTTTAGGCAAACGCACCGCCACGTGGCCGATGATTGCTTTTGGGATGTTAGGCGTCTCACTCTCGGGCATCTCCGTAATCTCCGTACCAGGTTGGGTACTAACGAACCAATTCCATTATTTACAGATGGTGCTGGGGTACGTACTCGGTTACTATGCCATCGCATACATCTTGCTTCCTGTCTATTACCGACTAAAACGCCCGAGTATATACAGCTATTTACAGGAACGTCTAGGAGGCATTAGCTACAAAACGAGCGCAGCCCTATTTCTGATAAACCGTACGGTTGTAGCCTCTTTCCGCCTCTATGTTGTGGCAACTGTATTACACTCGCTTGTCTTCGAGCAATGGGGCATTCCTTATCCGTTAACCATTGTAATTACCCTCCTCCTAATATGGCTCTATACCTATCGTGCAGGCATACAGACGATCATTTGGACAGATATTTTTCAAACGAGTGTTATGATTCTCACGCTTGTCCTCACCGTCTATTATGTGGCCAGTGCATTAGATTTTTCTTTTACTGATGTTTGCACAAAAATTGCCGCAAGCCCTTTTTCCGACCTTTTTGAGTGGGACGACTGGCGGAGTCAGTCACACTTCCTGAAAATGTTTCTTGCAGGGGCATTCATTCCCATTGTTATGACGGGATTAGACCAAGATATGATGCAGAAGAATTTGGGCTGTAAAACGCTAAAAGACGCCCAAAAGAACATGATAGTCTACGGTTACGGCTTCCTACCCATTAACCTTATTCTCTTAGCACTAGGTGTTCTATTAGCGCTCTTTTTACAAAAAGAAGGTCTACCGCTCCCAACGAAAGGCGACGAACTCTATCCGCATTTAGCAACAAACGGGATGTTACCTCCCGCCGTGGGCATACTTTTCACATTAGCCATTATAGCTGCCACCTTCTCATCGGCAGACTCGGCACTTACAGCGCTTACCACATCTTTTACCCTAGATATTCTGAACCTCCGCTCAGATGCCAAGCACGCAGTACGCATACGCAACATCGTACACCTTGGGCTCTCGTTTCTGATCATGCTCCTTATTCTTGCGTTCCGTTGGCTAAATGAGGGGAGTGTAATTAGCGCCTTGTTTACTGCCGTCAGTTACCTTTATGGTCCGCTGTTAGGCTTCTTTGCCTTTGGACTTTTCACACCCTGGCAAGTACGAGATCGGCTAACACCACTAGCAGCCCTCTTAGGACCACTTTTAAGTTATTTCTTAAGCCGTTGGATGGCACTACAATGGGGATATACAATGGGGTACGAACTACTCATTGTCAATGCTGCGCTTACCTTTGCGTTGTTATCTTTTATCCGCAAACCCGTTCTTGCTAAATAATTCAGATGCGCTTCCTAATAGTGAGCCTACTCCTCTGCTTAGTATTTTTCGCAGTGCTGCGCGCACAAGAAGGTGATTCTGCCGCATTTTACAACTTTGGCGAGCGTCTGACCCTACGCCCCTATTTCCGCGGGAATATCATGGCGCTCGATGTGCAGAATAAAGAAGACTTTGGGAACTCATCCTATCGGTCAAATACTCCGCTCACTCTGGGGGTGGGGATTTGGTGGCGGAAGTTCGGAATAGGTTTCTCAATTGGTATTCCTAAAACGGAATTACAGAATATCACGCCCAGTCAGTATTTTGACTTCCAGTATCACTACTACGGACACTATATCGTGAGCGATCTCTATGCCATGCGTTGCAGAGGGTTATACGGGTATGATGAAAAAGGAGAGGTGGTATTTTATCCGAAGTCCTATCTCTCGCGCATCGGTGGGAGAATTGCCTACCCAATACAAGGCGCTCGGTACTCCTATGCGGCGGCTTTTGAACAGAGTGAACTCCAGACTCAAACAGCTTTTTGTTACCCTGTGGGGGTGGGCTTGTATTATCAGAGTGAACTCGCTGCGGATCCACAAATGGTGGTGCAGCCTAAAAATATCTATCTCGCTGAACTTTATGGGGGGATGGCGTTTGTCTGGCCGTGGCGTAAGCACTATTTTCTAGCCGCCGAGGGCTTATTGGGTTTTACACATACCCTAAACCGCAGGCTGGCGACCTTTAACCCGAGCTATTCATTTGAAGTGCGTGCAGCATTCGGATACACGCGTCGCGACTGGAGTCTGGCGTTTGTATTTTACTACCACACGCTGGGGTCTGGACAAAGCGCCACACAACGCTACTACTTAACTACGGCGACGGGCGAGGTGGCTTTTACCTATCGGATATTCCAATTCTACCGCGCTTTCCGCTGGGTAGACTGGGGCAATAAACTCTTCGGACTATAAAGCTAAGTTCTAAGTTTGCGACAAGCGCTTACGCTCTGGTTTTCACTTGGTACTTAGTACTTGAACCTAGTACTTGGTTTCTACTTCTAGCTTATTTTGTCTTTCACTCTTTCAGAAAAGATGGTTATCAAATATGTAGGAGGGAGAGTTCTCTAAAAAAGAGAATACACAAAAAAAGAGAAGCTCAAACGAACTTCTCTTTATTCTTACCTAGTGACTCCGCCAGGATTCAAACCTGGAACCTCTTGATCCGTAGTCAAGTGCACTATTCAGTTATGCTACGGAGCCCCTTTATTCAACGCACAAAGATAATACTTTTTCAAGATACAAAGACGTCCCGCCGATTTATTTTTCGGCAGCGACGCTGCGCGACATCTTTTCGCGGATATTCGCACGCTTACCCGTCAGCTTACGGAAGTAGTAAATACGTGCACGACGCACCTTCCCGATCTTATTCACCTCAATCTTTTCAATAAAAGGCGAATTCATTGGGAATATACGCTCAACGCCGATATTGCTGGAGATCTTACGAACGGTGAAACGCTTGTTCATCCCGATTCCACGAATCTGAATTACAACTCCCTTATATTGCTGAATACGTTCCTTGTTACCTTCCTTAATCTTGTACGATACGGTAATCGTGTCTCCACTTTTGAACTTTGGGAACGTGGGCACATTCTGTGCGCACGCCTGCTCGGCGATCTTTATTAACTGCTCCATCTCTCGTTACACTTGCTCGTTGCGCGCTACGCGCCTTACACTCAATTAGAGTGCAAAGGTACATAGATTTGTAGAATTACACAATTTGCCTCGACGAGTGCGGCGACAGGGGAGGATTATGGCAAA
>CAJPTS010000130.1 GCA_905373625.1 Bacteroidia bacterium | reverse complement strand
GACAACATACTCCGTAACTCGCCTGCTATAGAACAATCTAGGAGACTGTCATTAACCTCTACGGCAAAACCGCCAATCAAGTTAGCCTCTAGGCTATATTCCACTTCTATTTGCTTACCAAAACGTTGCTGCAAGAAGGTCTCTAAGCGTTCTTTCATATGCTCAGAAGGTTCTGTACAGACTTCGACATGTGCGTGCACGATGCCGAATTTTTGGCTGTAAAATAATCGGAACATCCGCAGCGCACGTTCAAGGTATACAGTTCGCTGATGTTTATACATCAGGCGTGCAAAGGGGAGCAAAATAGGCGCAACTCGTTCCACCATTCGCTCAACGAAATTCAGCTTATCTGGTTCGACGACCGCCGTGCTGTGGAGCATTTTATGGAATTCGTTACCTATGCGACTAAGTACATCTATCATTAACCCCGCCGCGTCATAGTAGGCACGTCCTTTCTGCTCCTCACCACTCACAGCGGCAAGAAGCGCCTTAGCATAACGAACCGAGACACGCCCCTCGTTCATGTTTTCTTTCTATTATAGGCAATAAGGTTGCGTAATAGTAAGCATTAGGCTAGATTCGTCCCCTTAGAAGCCACCATTATTTCATCGAGTACACGATCGAGATAACGCTCTTGTTCATCATTGGTAGCAAGCTTCTCACGTAAGATACGCTCAGTAGTTTTAACTACCAAGACTCGCACCTCTGTACGTAACTCGCGTCGTAGAGCCTCTTGTTCGAGTCTCATATTCTCGCGTGCCTGCTGCGTTATTCGTTCCACCTCTTCGCGTGCTTGTTCTCGCGCTTCTGACAAGAGTTGTTCGCGCTGCGAACGTGCCTCCGCTAGAAACAATTCACGTTCTTTTCTTGCTTCCGCTTCTAAAGTTTGACGCTGTTCACCCCACTGCTCTAATTCTAATCGATGCCTTTCAGCATTCTCCAGCCCTTCTGCAATAGTTTTCTCACGACTTTCAAGCCCACTCAAGATTGGCTTCCACGCAAATTTGCGCAGAATGACTAAAATGAGCCCGAAGGCGACGACCATCCAGAAGAATAAGCCGAAATCTGGGGTTATTAAGCTCATCCCCTTGGACTCCTAACCTACTAAGAACAAGACCAATACGGCTGCGATGATGGCAAAGAATGCCAAACCTTCGATAAGCGCTGCTGCCACGATCATATTCGAGCGAATATCACCCGCAGCTTCTGGCTGACGTGCGATTGCTTCCAACGCTTGTACACCAATACGGCTAATACCCAAAGCCGCTCCAATAACCACGATACTTGCTGCAAACGCTGCACCCATCTTAGCCAATGCTACCATTGCTGCTGCATCCATCTCTACTCTACCTTTATTTTAGTGTTCCGTTTCAAAAATATTTCCAAAAGTCAAAAGACAAATTCTGTAAAAGTGAAGGTGCTAGACACCTACAATCTCCGCCTAGTGTTCATCATGCCCCTCAGTTGCCATACCAAAATACATAGCACTTAGCATTGTAAATACGTATGCCTGTATGAAGGAGACTAAGACATCAAGCAGCGTCATAAAGACGGCAAAAATCAAAGACAAGATACTCACGCCGTAAGCGGCTATTGCGTTCATCGTCCCGAACAGGAAGATCATGCTAAAGAATACCAGCACAATCATGTGACCCGAGAGCATGTTGGCAAAGAGTCGGATCATAAGCACAATAGGCTTTGTGATCATCCCTGAGAGCTCTACAATGGGCATGAGAGGTATAGGTAATTTGAGGAACGTCGGAACGCCTGGTGTATTGAATGCGTGCCCCCAATAATGTTTATTACCACTCAATGTAGTAATCACAAAGGTAAACAGTGCTAAGACCATCGTCACGGTGATATTACCCGTAAGATTTGCCCCAGCAGGGATTATAGGCACGAGACCTAATAAATTACAAAAGAGAATAAAAAAGAAGATGGTAAGGAGTATGGGCATAAACCGATTTAACTTCGACGCACGAATTGCAGGTTTAGCAATGTCATCACGCACGAAGACAATGACGGTCTCAAGAAAGTTCTGTACCCCTTTTGGAGCTTGCTTAGGAGCTTTTTTGTATCTCTGCGCCACGCTAACAAATACCCAGACCATCAGCAGCATAACAAAGCCTGCGCCGACCACATTCTTCTTCAAGCTAAAATCTAGGGGCGCTTCAAGCACTTCGCCCTCCGTAGAGACTTCCAGTATTTCAGTAGGTCCGCCTTTTTCGGGAACAATAAGACGGAAGCCGTTGTACGTTTCATGTCCGTGATGAAAACGGCTGGAGAGAAAGCAAAACCATTCACCGCGTACATGGCTATACAAGATTATGGGTAAAGGTAAGGTGATATGTTTGTCGGCTAAAGTAAAGATATGCCACTCGTGGCTATCAGAGATATGATCAAAAATCATACGTACGGGATCAAACTTCTTTTCAGCCTCACGCGGGGCTTCGTGTTCTAAAGTTGTCACACGTACCGAATCAGCGGTGTTAGCCTTAACCGCCAAAGCACAGAGAGAGAGTATCCCCACAAATAAGATTGAGCGCCACACCTCGACCTATGATTAAATTACCCACCAGTGCAAAGGTAACACTAATTTTGATAGCTACTCTCAGTTTCTTAAAAAGATTAGCACGTAGCTGTCTTATACGTCTTCTTTATCTTGTTTTTTTCGCAGTTGTTCTGCCTGTTTGGCTTGTATGCGCAAAGATTCTGTATGTACTAATTCGCACAACTGGCGGATAAAATGAGAGTCCAGTCCTTCGCGTACTCCATAACGTAAGTGATGCTTTAGTAATTCGCGCCAACGCTCTTCATGAAAAGCTTGCACTCCTCGTTGAAATTTCCATTCGCCTATAGAACGCACCACACGCGCCCGCTCGCCGAGTAAATCTAGGATACGTGCATCGATCTGATCAATTTGCAGTCGATAATTCTCTAACTGGCAGTTGGGTTCATGTAACCCGCGAATTGAAGGGCGTAATGCATCAAGTAATAAAAAGAAGTCAGCAGGTGTAAGCTGTTGTTGTGCATCGCTGAGGGCACATTGAGGTGTAGGATGTACTTCGACCATGAGACCGTCCAAATTATAGTCCAAAGCTTGTTGGGCGACTTCTGCAACATATTGTTGGCGACCAGCAATATGACTAGGATCACAAAGTATACGTAAAGCATTGCCAAATCTGGAGCGTAATCGCAAGGCTAATTCCCATTCTGGCGCGTTTCGGTAGGTAATTTTTCTTGTTGGGTAACAACCTCTAAGTACAGCGATGACCTCCTTTTGTAGGTGCGCTGCAATACGCTCCATAGCACCCACCCAGAGTTCTAAATCGGGCGATATGGGGTTCTTTACAAATACAGGACCGTCTTCTTTTTCTAGCGCTTCTGCAATCTCTTGGACAGCGAAGGGATCGCTTGTAGTACGCGCCCCGATCCAAAAGCTACGAATACCATATTGGTGTGCCAGTTCTACATGTTCACGTCTGGCAACTTCTATACAGACGGGCAGTCCGACTTGTTCCTTAGCTTTTGCTAACCATTGTAGCGCTTTTTCTCCCACTCCCTCAAACTGTCCAGGGCGAGTACGAGGTTTCCAAACTCCAGCACGCAAAAATGCAACACGTCCGTCGTTTTTTAACGCTTGTGCAACGGTAAAAATTTGTTCTTCGCTTTCAGCAGAACAAGGACCTGCCACCAAAAGCCCTAATGCGGATGTATTTGCCATCATTTTCAGATCACAAAGGTAAAAGATTCGAGCTTGAGATAGTTTTATTATGATGTGATCAGATGCTGTAGACTGTAAATGTACAAAAGAAAGCGGGTGTGCCAAATTTGAATTTTGACACACCCGCGTAATAATCAAGAGAAAAAGCAACTATTCGGAAAGACCGTAACGATCAAAAATAGTAACCTTCAAATCTTTATCGAATTTAGAAACGTATTGTTCAACCGTTAATTTGTTGTCCTTAATACACTCTTGCCCCATCAGGGTATTTTCCTTAATGAACTTTGCAAGGCGTCCTTCAGCGATCTTATCAAGAATTTGTTCTGGCTTTCCTTCAAGACGTGCTTGTTCGCGTCCGATTTCAAATTCCTTCTTACGAACTTCTTCGGGGAGGCTATCGCCATCAATAGCCACAGGACTCATTCCCGCAATTTGCATAGCCAAAGCAGAGAGCAATTCGGGACTAGCCCCTGGTTTATTAACTCCCACTACTGATGCTAGCCGACTCCCAGGATGGATGTAACATCCTACCGTAGGAGCGTCAATGCGCTTAAAATAACCTAAGCCCATTTTTTCTCCTGTTACCCCAGATTGATTCTGCACTAATTCATCAGCCGTTTTACCGTCTAGAATCATAGAACGTACTCCGTCTAGATCCTTCACTTCAGCATTCAATGCAGCATCGAGGATGCGTTCCGCTAATTTAACAAAGTCAGCATTTTTTGCAACGAAGTCCGTTTCGCAATTCAATACGAAGATAGCAGCCGCCGTATTCGACGCATTAGCACGCGCAATAGCCACGCCTTGCGATGCTTCACGATCTGCACGCTTATTTGCAATAGCTTTTCCACGTTCACGAATGAGCTCTTGCGCCCGCTCGTAATCACCATTAGTTTCTTCGAGAGCTTTCTTGCAATCCATCATGCCTGCGCCCGTCATCTTGCGCAGTTTCATTACATCTGCTGCTGTAATTTCTGCCATGAGATTAATCCCTTCCGATTTTTAATTATGTAAAAGCCTCCGTACTATTCCTCGTCTTCGTCGTCTTCAGCGACCTTAGCAGGCTTAGCTTCTTCTTCAGCTTCCTCAGCTTCAGGTTCTGGAGCCGTACGATCCATTTTACGTTCAAGCAAGCCTTCTTTAATAGCTTCGCACATCTCATTGACGATCAATTCTATGGAAGTATTTACATCGTCATTAGCAGGAATAACGTAATCAATAGGCGTTGGATCGCAGCACGTATCAACCATGGCGAAGACTGGAATACCGAGCCTGTTAGCCTCACGTACAGCAATGTACTCGCGCTGTACATCGATCACAAATAATGCGGAGGGCAATTTATTCATGTCTGCGATAGAGCCCAAGTTCTTTTCGAGCTTAGCGCGCACACGCGTCAATTGCAAACGTTCGCGCTTAGACATATTCTCGTACGTGCCGTCGGTCATCATTTTATCGATGTTACTCATCTTCTTGACCGCCTTGCGAATCGTCGGGAAGTTTGTAAGCATACCGCCTGGCCAACGCTCGGTGACGAAGGGCATTCCCACTTCTTTCACTTTAGTGGGCACAACATCTTTGGCCTGCTTTTTGGTAGCAACGAAGAGAATACGTCGACCACTTCTCGCAATCTGACGGAGCGCTTGTGCTGCTTCGTCTACTTTAACAAGTGTTTTACGGAGGTCGATAACGTGATACCCGTTACGCTCCATAAAGATGTAGGGTGCCATTTTCGGACACCATTTTTGCGTCTGATGCCCAAAGTGCACCT
>CAJPTS010000129.1 GCA_905373625.1 Bacteroidia bacterium | reverse complement strand
CATTAGTTACTTTGACCAATCCGTTGTTTTTCAACTTCACCTTCAGGGGTGTGGTACTCGTGAGCGCTTTACGTCCCGAGGAGACTCCCTCTACAGCAAGAATAGCTATTTCATGTTCTAACGGACTTGCGCCTGCGATTATCTCCGCAGTGAAATCTATCGCGTGTCCCCAAGCTATTTGCTCACCTTGTTTGAACTTTGCATAATTTGCGTCGTTCGCGAGGAGCAAACGCATACGGTGTTTACCAGGTTTTACAGAAGAGGCTGTTGCTAAATTTACAGAAAGCTCATATTTCTTTTTTGCCGCTGCGAGTGCCACCTTGTAAAGTTCGGGTTCAACTTCGCGCAATATCCCGTCGTCATCATTATCAATAAAGAGGCGTATCGCCGCATTCGCTGCTTGCGCAGCAGTTGGCTCTTTGTCTAATGTAAATGTGAAGCGGTTCTCCGTGCCTGTATAGAAAGGAATGGTTGTCCGTGTCCGATAATCAATGTATTTGGTGCTAGGCAGTGTAATAGTATTCTGCTCATTCACTTGCACGAATTCAGAGATAAAAAGAGTCGCAGGCTCTTCAATCGCACCGCCGCCATTCCAAATCGGGTCGTGAACTATTGAATAGTTCATGAAGTTGTTAGCTGAATTGACATCGCGTGCCAATTCGGCAAAGACTTCTGCCCGCATCGGAGCACTGTGATTCATGTTACGGCGAACGATATACTTAGTTTCTTGATTCTCGAGTAGACGAGGAATTTGATATTCTCCCTGCCGACCATCTATTGTGAGATAAAGCGGCACTTTCTTGAAAACTACTGGGAGCAGGTTCTTCACCGTAACCTCAAGGCTTAGTATATCCTCAGAGCCACTCGGTATTTCTTTAATCTCTTTCAATTCCCAACGATCAGGCAATTCCACTTCTCGAAGCTCAGCCTTCCAACCATCGTTCACCTTACCACTTTTACACTTAAAGTAGAATGTCAGCCCACCATTTTGAGCTTCGGAGATGAACGTCTGAGGCTCTTTGTCAGTCTCCGCCGTGATTTGATAATTCGCATCACTGGGTTCTACGTTTAAATTATCTGGCACATTCTCCGTACAAACGTATAGAATATCATCCTCGTTGAGCGCATGCTCCCAAAAAGTCACCTGTATCACAGCATTCGGCTTAGTAGGCAATATCTGTAGCACAGCTTCTTCGTAAGTATTGTAAGCCTCTAGGGCTCCCCTTCCGTCAGTAAAGGTTGCAGTACCGCTTAGTCTCTTTGAAACGTAAGGCACGATGGGGTATCTAGAGCCAAAGTAATAATAATACGAGAGCTCGGGCATCACAATGCCATCCCCCATGTTATAAACCTCAAAGCTCGCTTCATTATTATCATGCACAGCATCGCCCTCTACTTCGGCATGTACGACGACTTTAAATTTACGCGCCTCTGCGCTCGAGAAGTTATGAGGCAAAGTGAAGACCTTATCTTCAAATGGCTTTAACTCTGCTACCGTTGTAGAATAAACTAATTCATCGTCCACCTTGACCGAGACTGGAATGTTATGTAGCTCGCTGGAAGCGAAGTTCTGCAACTTGAAACGGATATTTTCATTTTGCATAGCTGGTTTAGCTTCGATCTCGGGCACGTTCACCCAAGCAATGCCCACATCTTTTCTGGGCTCGGTAAGATAGATTTGATAGTAGACAATAATACAACCGTCCTGATGAGCTCCCAATGCCGTTTCAAAAGAGAGGTCTACTTCTTTACCCGCATGGGAGGAGAGGTCAAAGGTGGCATAGTGTTCGTCAGCATTGCCCACAATATGGGCACGACCGAGTATGTCTTTTGTTTCTACATTGTTAACCAAGAGGCGCAGCAGAGTACCGTTTTCGATTTTGCTTTGCGTCATATAGTAATAAACAGAAAGTAGCAGCTTGGAGTCCGCAGGCACGGCTGGTAATTTTATAGAACACGTGGAGAGCGTTCCGACGTTCGTACGTTGCGAAAACGGATCGGTCCAGTCTGGGGCTGCTTTTGCCGCTTGCCATACTAACATATGCGAATCCATGGGCAGCTCGTAGCCCACAGGAGGTTCTTGTGGTTGATGTCCGAGGTTCTCTCCACTGGTTAATGTAGCATGCTTAAATGGGAAGCCTATAAACGTCTCTAGATAGGGAAGCGAGGCAATATCTAATGTAAATGGCGAAGCTCCCTTCGCAATAACTGCTATACTCCGATTCCCCTTCACGCCGCTGGCATTTATCGCACGCACTGCATATACATTGCGCTCATTTATCTGTACTGCGTCAGGTTCGAGCAAGTATTCAGTTGTAGGATTGTCAGTGACTTTTACCGACTTAAACGTTCCATTTGCTACATCGGCACGCAGTATTTCATATTTTGCCGCGTCTGGCACAGCATTCCAGGTTAGTTTCCAACCAGAGGTACTGCAAGCGTTCTCTTCCAGTTTCAAACCGTGTACTTGTCCCATAATCGAGAAAAAGCCCGTCATCTGTACCACTTGGTGATTAGCATCCGTTACGCGGATAGTAGCCTTGTCAGTAGATACAACCGTGGCTGGCAGTGGGATAGAATCGCAAGCAGAGGCAGATTCCTTCAATACTGAGAAAGTCTTTCCGCCATCTGTCGATAGCTCTACCTGCAAATCGGCCATCAAATTCTCGGTATGTAAGAAGATCTCCTCCGTGGGCTCATAACAATCGCCCGCCATAGGAGAGGTTATAGTCGGGAGCTGATAATCAAAGTACCAAACCACGACATAGTCTTGTTTTGTCTCTTGGTTCACCTTTCCAGCTACAGTTATGGTGTATTCGCCTGCCACGGGGTTCTTCACTACAACTTGCTCTATATTGTCACGTCCATTCTTCTTATTAGCAACTGCCGGCTTTTCAGGCTCAGCTGGCTCAAGCGAATAGGGGAAGTAAGTATCGTTACCTTTATTCACCGTCAGATCGAGATCGTTAACCATGGGGGATTGTCCTGTTCCGTACTCCTTATTGGCAACAGGGTCATTCCAACAAATCATAACGCGGAGCGCTTTTACGTCAGCAGGCACAGTAATGGTCTTGCTTTGTGGATCACCGCCACGTTGTAAAGTTGCAAAATGATGCCAATTGTTCTCCATGGCGGTAACGGCTGCCAGCGAATTAAGCACACCAAATCCGAACCTGTAGTCGGGTCCTACATTCCCAGCATCGTCTGCCGTATTGGCTATCAAAGCCTTCAAATAGTAATTGTAAGGTAATGCGCCCCCGTGGAGCTGTTGCCAACGTTCAGTGAGTAGCGCTAAATGCCCCGTAACGGTGGGGCAAGACATGGAGGTTCCGCTCATCGGCGCATAGCCCTGTCCTGGCATTACAGAATAGACTGTTTGCCCTCTAGCAGCAATGATGGGGGCTGTACGTCCGTCCATGAGAGGACCGAAACTGGAGAAATCAGAGATAGCACCGCCTGCTGTCAGCGCAGCAACGGTAATAACATTCTTGGCGTAATTAGACATGTGTCCATACGCCCAACCGCAAACACCTTGGTCATTCCCCGCTGAGTAACAATGCGTTAACGTCGGGATATAATAGGCAAGAATATCAGAAGCACGGGGACCAAAATAGGAGTAATTCAAAAGCTCTTCATTAGAACAAAAATTGCTCATGCGAAAGCCGTAGGAGTTTGATGTCAAGGAAATGTTATACTTCTCGTAGCTTTCTAGCATCTCCTGCCCTACACTCTTCCCATTAGATTCGTCGCCGAAGTTCCAGACCCACGCCTCGGCTTCATGTGCCATTCCGCGTGCACGAGCATCTATGATCCCAGCACCTAGAATAGTACCCGTGGTATGCATTCCATGACCTCCAGAAGCTGCTAATGACATCTCAAATTCTTGACGATGTACACGGTTACCGTAATCTACGTGTTCCGCCACATTACCGTCCCAGACTCCTATCCGGACTCCCTTCCCCGTTAAACCGCGTCCCCCGAGGTCGGGTAACTGACGCAAATTTGTAGCACCACTCAAACGTGCACCACGGTAGTTTAGAAATGTTTTAGGAGGTTCTGCAAAACGAACAGAGATTACATATTCTGCTTCGGCTAGCGCAAGTGCCTCATCGCGCGTGGCACGCAGATGTGCCGTACGAAGCAGATCAGAAGTTACACTGAAGGTAAGTCCTCGTCTTTTCAGATCTGCTTTGACCAGCTCCACGTTAACCCCCTTAGACCATATTAAGTCAATTTTTAACTTTTCACCGTCAACAGCCCAATCGGGGATACGTCCCTCTAACAAGCTGCTAATTATTTTCCATTCGCTACGAATGGGCACAACGGTGCGTATACCCGTGCCGACAAAATCGCTGGGATGGCTACCTGGCGCAACAGACGCGTAGTACGCATTAGCGCCCAAGTAGTCTCCTAATTCTACATTTTTTTGGGCGAGCACCTCGTCTGCTATCTTGTTAGATTCAAATTGTACTAGGACATTGAGGCGATCTCCTGTCGGAGTCCCCAATTCCAAACTAGAGGTTTTACGTCCGCGCACCTCGGGGCGAACATTTGCTTCTAGGTAAACCTCACGGTTTCCGAAGCGGACTGGCTCTTGCGCATAGAGTCCGCACCCTACACTTAGGAGCAACAATGATAACAGAAATCCTCTCATCAGCTCTTATGTTTAATTTAATAAATACGGCACGCAAGTTACCGCTTTTTAAGATACTGTCCTAAAAAATGCGTAAGTCCCGAATTTATGAACTTTGAAATGTCAAACTAAAACAAAAAAAACGAGCACTGCCGAAGCAGTGCTCGTTATGTCTTTAGCTATGCGTAGCGGAGTAATCTACCGCGCTACACACGCTTGCGCAGCTATTCTTTAACAACCCTTACCACCTTCGTAGCGCCATTCTCAGCGGTGATGTGCAAGAGGTAAAGACCTGACGCCAAGTCGGAGGTTTCAATTGTTACCTCGTGGCTTTCAAAGTTACCACTGCGTACTACTACGCCAGATGCATTGAGAAGTTTGTAAGTTGCATTCTGCAATTCGTCACTACTGATGCGCAGCAGAGTACTAAACGGATTCGGAGCAACTTGTACGCTAGCCAAAGCAGCATCTTCTACAGGCGTTATCTTTTCGAATTCTGCCGTGTAAGTCTTGTCGGCGCTAACATTTGCATCCGTACGTTTTGCAGTTGTCAGACCGTCGTCCCATTTCTTGAACTTATAGCCTGTATTAGCAACCGCTTCGACCTCTGTACCGCTTGCACCAGCAGCTACAGTCTGCTTAGCTTCTCCGACGATCTTACCACCTTCGCCTGCTACGTAAGTTAAAGTATAAGTCGTAGGATTAGCTTCAAAGATGGCCTTATAGGTCTTGCTCTCAGTTACGTTGGTTTCAGTACGTTTCGCCTCGGTCTTCTCATCATCCCATTTCACGAAATGATAACCTTCGTTAGCAACAGCTTCGACCTCTGTACCACTACCACCTGCAGCTACCGTTTGACTAGCTTCGCCGCGGATTGTACCACCATCACCTGCTACGTAGGTTAACGTGTAAGTCGTA
>CAJPTS010000128.1 GCA_905373625.1 Bacteroidia bacterium | reverse complement strand
CCTCTACATTGCCTACCTGCCGCATACGCTTTTTCCCCTTTTTCTGTTTTTCGAGAAGCTTACGCTTACGGGTAATATCGCCACCATAACATTTTGCTGTCACGTCTTTTCGCACAGCTTTTACCGTTTCTCGGGCAATAATCTTTGCACCTATCGCAGCCTGAATAGCAATATCAAACTGTTGGCGAGGAATGAGTTCCTTTAGTTTCTCACACATCCGACGCCCAAAACTGTAGGCGTAATCTCTATGAATGAGCGAAGAAAGAGCGTCCACCTTTTCTCCATTCAATAAGATATCTAGGCGAACAAGGGTAGCTTCTTGAAAACCAATTAAATGATAATCAAAGGAGGCGTAACCGCGCGAGATGGACTTTAATTTGTCATAAAAGTCAAACACTATCTCACTAAGCGGCATCTCAAAATTCAACTCGACACGATCAGAAGTTAAGAAGACCTGATTCTTAAGCGTACCTCTTTTGTCGATGCACAACTTAATGACCACACCCAACGATTCTGTATTTGTAATAATCTGCGCCGCGATGGTTGGTTCATCTATATGATCAATAAGCGTAACTTCAGGAAGCCCACTCGGGTTGTGTACCTCCAGCGTTTCGCCACGGGTGGTATAAACTCTATAACTTACGTTGGGTACGGTGGTAATAACGTCCATGTCGAACTCACGGAAGAGACGCTCTTGGACAATTTCAAGGTGCAATAGCCCTAAAAAGCCGCAACGGAAGCCAAATCCGAGCGCAAGAGAACTCTCAGGCTCATAGGTCAAAGAGGCATCATTAAGCTTAAGCTTTTCTAACGAAGAGCGCAAATCATCATACTCATCAGTAGAAACGGGGTAGACGCCCGCGAAGACCATAGGCTTGACATCTTCGAAGCCCGCAATGGCTTTATCACACGGTCGCTCCACATGAGTAATGGTATCGCCCACTCGAACCTCACTAGAGGTTTTAATACCTGATATTATATAACCAACATTGCCCGCAGCGATCTCAGGTTCAGGAGATAAATCGAGACGTAGTGCACCGATCTCGTCAGCATCATAAGCTTGTCCTGAGTTTACAAACTTAACACGATCTCCCGTACGAAGCGTTCCGTTGTAGACACGAAAGTATGCAATGATGCCACGGAAGGAGTTAAAGACCGAATCAAATACCAACGCCTGTAGTGGAGCATTGGGGTCTCCCTGTGGCGCTGGAATTCGTTCCAAAATAGCTTGAAGAACCTTTTCAACCCCCTCGCCAGTTTTAGCACTGACGGCAAGAATTTCTTCCTTTTTACAACCAAGGAGTTCTACAATCTGATCAGAGACCTCGTCAACCTTAGCTGACTCCATATCGATCTTGTTAAGGACAGGGATGATTTCCAAATCATGCTCTAGTGCCAAATAAAGATTCGAGATGGTTTGCGCTTGTATGCCTTGTGAGGCATCTACGACAAGGAGCGCCCCCTCACAGGAGGCAATAGCACGGCTTACTTCGTAAGAGAAGTCCACGTGCCCAGGGGTATCAATCAGATTAAGTAGGTAGTGTTTGCCATTGTAGTTATAGTCCATGCGGATGGCATGACTCTTAATCGTAATTCCCTTCTCGCGTTCAAGCTCCATGTCATCAAGGACTTGTGCTTGACGGTCGCGCTCACTTACCGCATTTGTGATATCAATCATACGGTCAGCCAGAGTACTCTTCCCGTGATCAATGTGCGCAATAATGCAAAAGTTACGAATAAGATCCATCTACACTCCGAAAATGTTTAAGTAAAGAAACGCTCAGACAAATAGAGAAATAAATAGCACAAGAGAACCAAAAGAATAAAACCACCAACCCATTTGAGTAGATTAAGAACGACGTACTTGGCAGCGACCTTCTCGTCCTGCTCGTCGTCAATCTTCTGTGGTTTTTCTTCTTCGCCAGGCATGAGACGATGCGCCTATGATAGCTTTCTTTGTATAACCTTGTGACAAGCCGCAATGATATCCTTCGTGCTCAAATGATACTCTTCCATGAGTTGCATGGGGAGTCCACTCTGTCCGAACTGGTCATTAACGCCGACAAATTCAATGGGTACGGGCTTGTTTAAGCTTACAACGCTCGAAACAGCTTCTCCCAATCCACCGTTTAGCATATGTTCTTCAGCAGTAACAATTGCGCCCGTCTCGTGAGCTGCTGCGAGAATAGCAGCAGAATCTAAAGGCTTAACGGTATGCATATTAAGCACACGCACACTTATGCCCTCTTCGTGTAGCGCATGCGCTGCTTCCAGTGCCGACCACACGAGATGCCCCATGGCAACTATGGTTACGTCTGTACCCTCGGTAAGTTGCTGCGCTTTACCGATCTCGAACTTCATATCCTCAGGAATAAAGATAGGTACAGAAGGACGCCCAAAGCGCAAATAGACAGGACCGTCAAGTGCAGCAGCTGCAAGAGTGGCTTGTATGGTCTGATTATAATCGCAAGGCACAAGTACCGTCATATTTGGCAGCATACGCATCATGCCTACATCTTCTAGAATTTGGTGCGTAGCGCCATCTTCTCCCAAAGTAAGCCCAGCGTGAGATGCAGCGATCTTTACATTTTTATCAGAATATGCCACAACCTGACGGATCTGATCGTAGACCCTACCCGTAGCAAAAGCCGCAAACGTGCCCGCAAAGGGAATGTACCCAGCAGTGGCGAGTCCTGCTGCCACGCCGATCATATTAGCTTCGGCGATACCGCACTCAATATACCGCTCTGGGTGCTCTTTAATAAAGGCATCCATTTTCAAAGAGCCCTTCAGGTCAGCACAAAGGGCTACTACACGCGGATTCGTCCTTCCGAGACGGAGGAGTCCTTCGCCGAAACCAGAGCGAGTGTCTTTATTTCCGAGGAGCGGATAATTATTCATTATTTGTTCTCCTCCTCTTTTTGTTTGAGTCGTTCGGTCGCCTCCTTACGTATTAAGCCAAGTATGAGTAATTCGGCAGAGGCACGGTTCGTAGCAAGCGGGATATTGTGCACATTGCAAGATTCTAGGAGTCGGCGTATATCCTCGTGATGCTGCTGAACAACTTTATGATCGCGCAGGAAGATGACAATGTCTACTTCGTGTCGTTGGATCATCTCGGTTATTTGTATGTAGCCGCCCGACTGACCTGGGCTAAGATGTACGCATTTAAGTCCGTGCGCTTCAATAAATTCGGCAGTGCGCCCAGTAGCAATTAAGTTAACTCCTTGAATCCAATCCAGACGTTCTTGTAAAAACTGAACCAGTTCAGCTTTCTTGGCGTCGTGAGCTATAACAACAATGTTTTTCATTGTAACACCTCTTTTCTCTAAAAATCTTCGGGGAGTTTCTCTCCACCTAATTGTACAAGTGCAGCGGCTAATTGTTCGTCATTTGGCGCTTTACCGTGCCAATCGCATTTGTCGTACATGAAATCAACCCCAGCACCCATGTGTGTTTTCAGGAGTATAACGGTAGGTTTATTGCCATCTTTAGCCAAAGCTTCAGCTTCGTCAAGCGCTTTTATTACTTCAGACATCTTATTGCCTTCTGTAACCACTACATTCCAACCAAAAGCGCGCCATTTAGCAGCGAGATCACCTAAGTCACTTACGTCATGCACAGAGCCATCAATCTGCTGATCGTTCCAATCTACTGCAGCGATGAGGTTATTTACTTTCTTGGCCGCAGCAAAGAGTGCCGCCTCCCAAATCTGACCTTCTTGTAACTCTCCGTCCCCCATAAGAACATAAACGAGTTTATCATCATTCTCCATTTTCTTGGCCATAGCTGCTCCTATAGCAACAGAAAGCCCCTGCCCCAGTGAGCCAGAAGCAACGCGTATTCCAGGGAACTTTTCAACAGGCGTAGGATGCCCTTGCAACGGAGAATTATAGAGGCGGAAGGTTTGAAGTATAGAAAGATCGTGGAAATATTTTTGTGGGGCACGAAGATGATAAAAACGCGCCAATACGCTGTACCACGCAGCGGAAATATGACCATTAGAGAGAAAGAAAAGATCTTCGCCACTCCCCTCCATGGCAAAAGTGTCTGCGCTTCGCAACTTATGGAAATAAAGCGCGACCAAATAATCAGTAGCACTTAAAGCCCCTCCAGGGTGACCACTCTTAGCCGCATGAATCATACGTAAGGCATCGCGTCGTACCTGCTGAGCAAGAGATTCTAAATAATGGATATCAGTCTTCATATTCGACCAGATTAGGCAACAAAGATACGCAAAAATGAAAGTAAGAATCAAAGATGCAATTTGCAAAAAAGGTACGAAATGTGAGAATTGGAAATTTCAGGGACAAAAAAAGGGAAGCCATAATAGCTTCCCTTATTTCCAATTCTATGGTACGGGGTTATTCCTTCACCACCTTGAGAGTACGTACCGCTCCCGTGTCAGAGTATACGCGTACGATGTAGACAGCTGGGCGCAAAGCTGAGGCATCAAGAACAATCTGGTCTGCACCAGCAGTATTCTTACCCGAAGCTACTTTCACACCTGTAATACTCAGTACATCATAAGCAACTACAGACTCTGTATGCAAGATAAACAGGTGCGAGGCTACAGGAGAAACGCAAAGCACTTCCGCCAAGCGAGGATCTTCTACAGCTCCAGGATTAACGTTTTGTTCGGACTTAAAGCGGACTTCCACCTTCACGTTCCCAGAGATCTTTTCCATTATGTACTCTTTGCCCGTCTTATCTACAGGGATTTTCTGTTCATTGACAATCAGGTATTCCAAAATAGCCTTCTTGGCACTGCTTGGAATAGCAAAAATACGCATCTTTCTACCGTGATAAATCCTATCTCCATTGTTCAGGAGAGGCGTTTCAAGCTGCACACCGTCGTCCTTGTACATCTGTATACGCAGATCTCCTTCACCCGCCTTCTCTACCGAGAGAGTATGGTAAACAAGTACCTCGGTCGTAGCTTCGTCGGAACAACCATTTACATCTGTTACAATGATTGTCATCATTCCACCTTCAACTTCATAGGTACTTCCAGCTTCTTGTCCATTCCAAGTATACTTGTAGGGAGCAGTTCCGCCCGTTACTATTGGTTGCAGCGTAACTGGCTTATTATCCTCATAGCGGGGATTAATGGTAATAGCAGGTCCTTCCACATAGCGGAGCTCGGTAATGCTAGAAACGCCTGGAATAGGCTTTCCGAAGTATTCAAACGAATAGGTTAATTCTATCTTATTTGTACCTCTAGGCATACTTACAGGCTGGGTGAATGTGTATTCTAAGATCTTGCCCACTGTAAGATCCTCTTGCGTTGTAAGCGTCTCAGTTTTTTCCGTCACTAAGACACTAGCATTCGTTACTCGATACGTGAACTTGAGATCAGTTCCAGCAGGAATTGGCTCATCAGCCTTTTCTACCGTGACTTTCACTTTAACAATATATTCGGAAGTAGCGACTCCATTCTTAACACAGAACGAAGATAAGGTCTCATTCAACACTGGGAGTAAGGTAAATTCAACCTTGTAAAGTAATTTCACTTCTTCAGCTTCAGCAATACAACCTTTATCTGAAGTAACCTTTACCTTG
>CAJPTS010000127.1 GCA_905373625.1 Bacteroidia bacterium | reverse complement strand
GGTACAAAGTACGAGGTTCTAAGTACGGAGCAAAGCGATGCAAAAGAGAAAAGCAAGAAAGGTGTAGGTTCATTACGAAATTTAACAGAGGAGGAATCGTTCGTGCCTACTGAACCGTTAGTGTTTTCAGCAGAGGCTATTGCGGTGTTTGATGCGGGACGCGAACTGTGGCGATACTACCATGCACAGCCTAATTCCAATCCCAACGCGTCGTATTACGATATACGAGAGCATTTTCAAGGTAGGAATGAGAAAGGGAAGATGAACGCAAAAAGCGACAACACCGAGTACAACCGCTTGCTCGGCAATTTGAAAACTGCCATGGAAGTGCTACGGCTTAAGATTGTGCCGAAGGTATATGAGTATGGATTTTTGATTGCGTAGAGGAAAGCATATTCGTCTATCACAACCCATTGATAATCACATCGTAAAGGCGAGGCGCGCCTTGTCCCCACAAAACGATGAGCATCAATGTATTAGGACGCATCAGTGTGCAAATGATTTTAGAGAAAAATCGGCTCGTTTAGGTGCAAAAAAGCACTGAAAACGGGAATAGAATAGTAAGCGTAATTGTTCAGCACACTCCTATTGGGTATAACTCCTTCTTCCATCAAACATACTATACCCGAAAAGGGACATAATAGTGTAATATTCCTTACATTTGCCACCGAAAAGGTATAAATCTAGGATGGAAGCAAGGACAATTATAGCGCAGTATGTGAAGGAGATGCGCAAGAAATACAATCTGACACAAGTAGACCTCGCCGAGAAAGCGGGAGTCGGATTACGCTTCGTGCGTGAATTGGAGCAGGGGAAAACGACACTTCGCCTTGACAAGGTCAATCAAGTATTTGAACTTTTTGGTTCAGAGTGTGGACCAGTACCTATGAAAAGAGAGGGAGTTGATGTATGAAACAAGCTATTGTTTATTGGAAAACGCTAAAGGCTGGTATCCTCACCGAAAGTGATGAGGGTTACTCCTTTGTTTACGACAAAGAGTATCTTTCCATGTCTGAAGCTCAAAGCATAAGTTTAACTATGCCTTTGCGGGAAGAACCTTTCCGAAGCAATACGCTTCATCCATTCTTTGACGGACTCATCCCAGAGGGATGGTTGTTAGATATTGTTCAGAAAAACTGGAAGATAGATGCGAGAGATCGGATGGCGCTGCTGTTGGCATGTTGCCGTGACAGTATTGGAGCGGTAAGTATCGAACCAGTAAATGTGCCTGAAGAAAATGAATAGATGCTTATACTGTTATGAACCATTGGTTGGCGGTGAGGTAGATTACCATGCTAAGTGTTGTCGCAAATTGTTTGGAACGAACCAAGTTCCTAAATTGTCTTACACAAGTAAAGAAGTACGCGTATTGGCTGACGAGGTCGTTAGTTCGCAGACCGCAGTAACAGGAGTACAACCGAAGCTATCTCTTGACTTTGATCATTTGAGCCATTCCCCCAAGCGGTTTACTATTGTGGGTCTGTGGGGGCGGTTTATTCTTAAACCTCAAACAGAGCATTATTCGCATCTACCCGAGCTGGAGGATGTGTCGATGCATCTTGCAGAGATTGCCAAGATTGAGACCGTACCTCATGGACTTATACGATTCTGCGATGGCGAACTATGTTATATCACTCGTCGTATAGACCGTACTGTGCACGGGGAGAAGCTCCCCATGGAAGATATGTGCCAGCTTTCGGAGCGATTGACCGAATATAAGTACAAAGGCTCGCACGAGCAGGTAGCTAAACTCATCTTAAGGTATAGCACTGTGCCTAAACTTGATCTTGTCAAGTACTGGGAACAGGTACTCTTTTCGTGGCTGATAGGTAATGCCGATATGCACCTCAAGAATTATTCGCTCTATGCCCCTATGGGAAACGAATATAGGCTCACTCCTGCCTACGATCTACTCTCTACTGCACTTGTTATTCCTGAGGATACAGAAGAATTGGCATTAACCCTCTGCGGCAAGCATCGCAAATTCGCCCGAGAACACTTTCTCGAAGCGATGACGGTCTCAGGATTAGACGAGAAAGTATGTGACAATATTTTCACTCGTTTCCAACGCGTCCTCCCCGAATGGGAAGCCTGCATCCGCCAGAGCTTCCTACCGAAGGTGATGCAGGATCAGTATATTCAACTGATTCTGGATAATCTTCACAAGGTATAAATGTAGGAGCAAGTATGCTACGACGGGCTACGTAATCCCTAGATGTGTGAGTTTATTGACCTTGCCAAGAAGTCCTATTGTAATCTCGTCGTAACGAATTGCCACCCTTTAGGACAGCGAAAAGTAGAGTAACTAGATGTGTATAAGCATCTAATTTTTTTGTATAGCGATCGTAATTGCCCTGCGATTTGTTCGATTTTGTCACGGCTAAGTAAAGAGAGGAGAGAAGAAAAAAATCGGCTGTCCAATAAAATTGGTACTTCTGCTCATACTGAGCATATGTTTTTTAGTAATACTAAAATGCACAATTAGGGGCGAATCTCTGTACGAGATCCGCCCCGTTTTTTCGCCCTTATGAAAAAAGTTTGCCAGACACCAATGTATTAGAAAGTATAGGAAACGCTTACCAAATGGTTGAGGCGTGCCGAGACGACGGCAAGAGGGGCACTAAACGCATAATCCACACGTATGCCCCAGCCTTGTAAACCTATCCCCGCCGTGGGGGTAAAACTAATCGTGTTGCGCTCTCGGCTAAACGGAATTTTTTGTAACTGATGCGCACCAAGCCGTAGAAATACTAGATCGCGATAGCTCCCCCATACGCCAAGGGCAGGAGAGAAGGTAACTCCTCCGATATGTAATGGGCTGTATTCTTGCCCGTCAAAATGATTGCTTAAACAGAAAGTTACTCCCCAGTGCAAGTTCTCCCGAAAAATACGACTGTACGACGTGGCAAGGTCTAACGTCGGCGCTGTACCTTCAGCCGCTCGGTCGGGCGTAGAGTTTAGCTCTTTTCCCTCACGCACGCGCGAGAGCTTCTTGGCATTGATGAACCATAAAACCCACGTAGAAGTAACATCTCGAGCCACAGCGGCGAATTGCCAAGCCCCGTAACGGTAATTGGCTGCTAAGTCTATCCCCAATCCGATGCCAGTAGCAAAACCTCCCTCGTCGCGATAAAGAATCTTAGCCGTCGCTCCCATGGCAAAGCCCTCCCAAAGTAAGGAACGACCATAGGAAACAAACAATGCATAATCGGCTATACTGAAGCGACGAATACGACCATAATCATCGTTTCCATGCTCGTCGCGCCAATCAAGGGTGTTTTGTATCCCGTCCACTCCAAAACGGAGCAAGGAAACACTTCCCCCACTAATAGAATCTATGCGCATGGCGCCTCCGATGTACATAAGAGAGCCCATATTGCTAAAAACAGAGGCGTATGAACCGCCTACCACAAAGGGCTTGGCAAGATGGTGGAGGGAAGCAGGATTCGTCCGTTCTTGTCCAAAGCTATAAGGTTGTGCTATTGCACTGCGCCCAGACGATTCGTATTGTGCACTATACCCCAGCTGTAGGTAGCTGTTTGCATACTTTACGAGCTGCGCCTGTACGTGTTTACCTACAAGTGTGATACTTAAAATGACCGTCAGCGCAAGGAAGAACCTTACGGTATAGGAGCGCAGAATATATTGTCTCATCTTTTTTACTTAACGGCTTACAATGGGATTTTCTATAAGTCCTGATTGGTAGTATAGTTGGTAACAAAGCCAAGCGTCTGTGGCAGCATAGATCAGTTGTTTTTGCGTAAGCTCATCAGCTTCCCAATTCGAGAGCCGGGCTGACTTAGAAACTGCGAGATGCAAAATTCGTTCGGAGAGTTTCTTAAGACTCAGCTCCTTATAGCCTGCTGCTTTAGCCAGCTTCTGTAAATCTACCAAGTTCTGCGGAGCTAACGGGTGGAAATGTCGGAGTCTATGAATGTCTTCATGCACCGCTAATCCCACCTTAACAATGGCAGGGTGCTCAAAAATAGCACGTAATTTCTCGGGTAGTCTCAAAATGTTCGTGCGAATAATCCAAGCTTGGTCAGCCGTGGCAAACTGAACAATTGAGACAAATCTGTCTGCATGTCCTTTGGTAAAGGTTGGGCGAGTCTCAGTATCGAAACCTAGGACAGAGTGCGCAATAATTTTCTCGTAGACCTCGTCTAATGCTTCGTAAGAGCTGATCACGTGTATTGCTCCATCGAAGTGAGCCCGCTCCAGTTCCTCACTTTTCGCTTGATTTTCAGACAGCAGAGTGTCAGACATCCTCCTCGTCCAGATAGGTTTCGGCTCTCAGTATCTGTAACCAGCGTAGAGCAAGTAGAAGCTTCGTGCCCCATTCGGTTAAGAAGTAATACTGGCATCGTGCTAGGGCTATTACCATTCTTTCCGTCTCGCCGTCGCGGTAGTGGAGGAGGAGTTCGCCCAGCTCTTGGTACAGATCGGCTACAATTTCAGAAAGGTGCGGTTCGCCTTGATACAAGCGTCCTTCCTCTTCGGAGAGTTGTAAGGCTATGGGATCGGCGTTATCGATCAGATCGGATGCGTAGTTACGTACACGCTGATAGTCTAATTCTGTGAGTGAATTACCGAGCATTTCAAAGCCTTGCATTGCTTGCAGGTTGGGTAACCGAGAGGCTTTGTAAAAGAGTAAACCGAGGAACTCGTAAAGCCAATCTGTAAAGACTACCTCTGTATCAGAATCATTTTTACTCTCGTCGGTTTGCGAGTTATTTAATTTGGCACAGTACTGCTGGGCTAGAACAACGAATTCTAAAGCCCAAGTGCTAAAGGCAATATCGTGTAATCTTTGCTCCTTATTCATCCTGTGCAAAAATACCGAATTCTTATCTACTGCTCCAGATCTTTATTTTAGAGACGAGGTAATCAGTCCCAAATTCAAGAGACAAATGCAATGTCAAAAGAAAAATGCACAGTCGGCTATAATTTTTTTGTTAGAGAGTACGGTGTTTTACCTGCGTTTTGAAGGGAGAGGCTGGGGAAGGAAAAGGATATTGTGGGAATTGTTGCCTGCACGTAAATTTCCGTCCGAAAATTTGCACATAACAGACATTTTTTTTGCGAATGTTTTGTAATGCAGATTAATTATTCTGCAATTCTAATACATTATACTCTTTAAATGACAAACTGTATTATTTTTGCATTAAAATAGTAGATACTAATTGTGAATGGTGAATTTTGCAGTTTTAAGGAAGATGCGGTTATTGTGTCTTGTCCTGTTAATGTGCCAAACATTTTGGGCGTGAGCGTAAACTCGATGGAATAAAGATCCCAATCTAAATAAGTGAGAGGAATGCCGAAATTATACCTGTTTGCGATCGGAGGTACGGGAAGCCGAGTGGTAAAGTCATTGGTTATGCTCCTGAGTGCTGGCGTACCGATCAATACCTCAGAGATCCGATTATTGATTATAGACCCCGATAAGGGTGGCGGAGATGTGAGCCGCACGAACAATCTGCTGGCTGCCTATCAAAAAGTGTACAACGAATTACATCAGACGGCAGCTTTTAAGAACCAATTTTGTGCGACAAAGATAGAATTTGCTC
>CAJPTS010000126.1 GCA_905373625.1 Bacteroidia bacterium | reverse complement strand
GCATAGACTAACCCATCTTTTACGGTACATACCGATTCATTATCCGAAGTCCAAATTAGCCCTGTTTTGTCGGCATCTTTAGGAGTTGTCTCAACTCTGAGATAGGCCTCGTTGAGCTCGTAGATCAAAATCTTCTCATGATTGATGCTAATATCAGTACCCTCAATAATAGGCTTAACAAGAACCTTAAACTTTGCAGTAACACCAGGATCGGTAGCTAGAATTGCCGTTACTTCAACAGGTTCTGCCGTGGGGGCGATACCTATAACTTTGCCTCCTTCTATCCTAAATTTTGTTTTGTCAACACCCGAGAAAATCAGCGTTTTATCTACAGCATCCTCAGGTGTGTAGCGGACAGAGAGCTCTACAGTTTTACCTACCGTTAGTTCTACATCTTCCACAGCAATTGCTGTTACTAAGCCTGCCGTACTCTCATCTACCACCTCTACCGTACAAACAGTCATGATACGAGGATCTGACTCTAATACGGCCATTACAACCGTAAAACCTTTTTCGAGAGCAGTTACCGTTCCCGTTGCATCTACCTTCGCAATGGTGGGGTTATTGCTTGTCCAAAGGAGCTTTCTTTCTGACGAGGTTTCGGGGAAGAATTCTACCTCCAACGTACGCACGTCACCAACTTTGATACGCAAATGCGATGTAAGCATCTGGATGTTCTGCGGTCTTGTAGGCTGTTTTACCTTTACACGACATGTTGCTACTTTGGAATTGTCTGTGTGCAATTTTGCCGTGATTAGTACCCCCTCGGAGGTAGCTTCAAGACCTGTAACCCGACCACCTCTTACAGAGACTATTCCAGGCTTCTCCGACACCCAATCCATGTATTGATCTGTTGCATTCGACGGAGTAAATACTACATGCTCAAACAGATCCAAGACTCCTCCGAGTTCTATTTCAAACTCAGCAGGTTTGAATTCAAAACTTTCAGTCGGAATCCCTGGAGAGATCACTTTAATCTCACAGGACGACGTTTGAGAAGGATCACTCTTTAACGCCACTGTTATTTTTGCATTCCCTACTTTTTGCCCTGTTACAATTTGCGTGTTGCTATCGAATGAGATTGTACTCTCTGGATCCTCAATCGACCAAACAAGCTCATACTGCGTTGCATAAATTGGCTTAGCAAAAGCCTCTAATTTATACTTATCGCCCTGCCCTAAAGTGATTTTTCCTGGGAAGAGTTCAATACCTGTAGCAACTGTATGCGCACGAACTGTTACACGACAAGAAGCAGTAATTGCCGAATTAGATTTTAATGTCACCGTAATCTGTGCCTCGCCTGGCGATACGGCTTTCAACAACCCATTCTCGTCTACAGTTACCACTTTTCCGTTGTTGCTATTCCACGTTACATCGCGATCTGTCGCGGTCGCTGGGTCAAATTCTAACTCTAGTTGACGCTCCTCATTCGGTATCAGCGTTACACTAGCCAACAATAATTTCAAGTTCTTGGTTTCAACAGGAGCGACACAACGCACCATCACTTTCTTCTCAACATCATCCGTAGCCCCCAGAGCCTTGATTGTAACTTCTACTGGTCCGCCTTCTTTAACACCAGTCACAACTCCTGTACCCTCGTCTACGCTCACGGTTTCAGGATCTGCCGACGTACACTTCACAGACTTGTCCGATGCATCCTCGGGCAGAATCTTGTAGCGCAGCTTGTAATTTTGACCTTTACCTACGGTAACTTCCCCCTCGGCGATGAGCTGTATTTCTTGAACAGGATTTATATAAACCTCGACATCGCAATACTGATAGATGGCAGTATTTTCCACACTTATAGCCTTAATACGAGTCTTGCCTTCCATCACTCCCTTTATGATTCCCGACTCGTCAACTTCTGCAATTTCAGGATTCTCACTCTCGAAGTAAAGACCGCGGTTCGTTGCTAGCGGAGGCTCAACTGTAACAGCGAGCTGAGTTTTCCCCCCCAGAGGTATTCGCAAATTCTGAGAAAGCATTCTAAGCCTACCTACAGGTACGTAGTGCTCTACCACTGTAACCAGTACTGTAGACTCTTGTCCACCTTGTGTTTTAGCAATAAGCTTTGTCTGTCCGACTTTTTTTCCTTTTAGCGTTGCTCCTGTAACGCCATCAACCTCAACTTGCGGTTTCTCTGTATCATTTTTACTGAACACGGCCGTCGAAGGCTCCAGTATGGTCATGGTAACCTTTTTGTTCGTCGTATTAGCAGGTGTAAACTGAATCTTAGCGGTAAGTTTAGTATTAACGCCCAAAAGTATATTCGAAGGAGTTACCAGAATCTTTGATGCCTCAACATTCTTTACGTGTATCAGGATCTCTTCTGTAACAGGAGTGCCTTCTGCATCAAAGGTCGTAACTGTTACCTTTACCTCGCCAGCCTCAAGCCCTTTTATAAGCCCCGAAGTTTCATCGGGCGAATAACCTTTTTTAGGCATATTCTTGGCTAGCGTAGGCTGGTCAATTTCAAATTTGATTCGTTCGGGATAAGTCACATCTTCGGGTTCAATCGTCATCTCAGCACGGAGATCCAAAAGGTCGCCCACCGCCAAATCGTACTCTTTCTTTTGGAATTTCAACGCAGTAATGGGACGATACACCTCAATGACACAAAATGTGTGCAACGGTTGATCTATATTACTACCCTTTACTCGAACCTTCGCATAGCCAGGAATTTTCCCTTCCACTCTACTCTCGCTTTCGCTATATTCTATACGCTTGGGCTCTGTAGGAGTTACTTCATACGTAATATTGGTCGCTCCCTTGTTTTCAACAACTCTAAGCTCCTTCTTTTCGCCTACTTTTAAGCGCATACGGTTTTCATTGAGCGAAAGGTTGTTTCCATTCGTATACTTATCTAGAACAAAATCATATCCAGCAGAGCTCAAATCAGAATGCGTCTGTTGTTTGCTATAATACAGACCGTTCGCCATTACTGTAGGCTTCCAAGACGCAGTAGCCTTCTTTGCCAACCACCATTCCAAGGTTCGGTTATAAGCATCCACCCCCATGCCGCACTTGTCTAGACCAATCTCAGCCTTCTCGGGGAGCGCAGTCAGATCCCATTCCAAAGCATACTCCATACCCGTTGCCTCAGAGAATACATCCTTCATATTGGCACAGTTACTGGTATTCCACTGGCTGACATCTTCTATCTCACCTTGCGCTTTGTAGAACAAGCCCTCCATGTCTCGCACATTGCTCACATCCCAATTTCTAAAATTAGTCTTACTTACCTGTGCCTCACGGAACATAAAAGAAATATCTTCGGCATTCTTCATGTTCCATTTACTCAGATTGCCCTCAAAAAGTTTACATTCCTTAAATGTCGCGGAGAAACCTACACATTCGCCAACATTCCACGTCTCAAGTCCTAGCCCTTTGAAAGCATTTGCATATGCAAATGCACTATCCATCGTACGAACGTGTGACACATCCCACCGTCCGAGATCGGAGTCGAAAATTCGAGCACCATGAAACATCATCGCCATATCTTGGAGATTCTTAAAGCTCCACTTGCTCAAGTCCTGAGTGAAAGCCTTACAACCCAAAAACATCCCATTGGTATTGATGACGTTGCTTACGTCCCAATAGGTAAGCTCACTATTGAAGGATGTACAATACGCAAACATTCGCTCCGTTAACTGCGCTTTGGAAAGTACCCAAGCACTCAGGTTCTGGTTAAATGCTGTACACGACTCCAACATTCCCGAAAAGTCAACCCCCTGACTCACATCCCAGAAACCAATCTTGCTATTAAAAGTCTTGCAATTAGAGAACATGCGCCTGAAACTCTTGCACGCCCCTGTCTTCCAATGCGAGAAGTCCGTTTTAATGGCGGAACAATCGGCAAACATGTAAGACATATCTTCAACGTGGCTCACATCCCAACCTTTCAAATCGGCTTTATTACTATTATTGAAACGGAACATAGATGACATGTTTTTAACATTACTCACATTCCATTTCTCGAGCCCCTCTCCAGTGTAATCTTTACATCTGTAGAACAACGAAGACATATTCTCTACGTTATCGACTTTCCACATATCGAGCTTCTCAACAAAACTTTCACAGTCAGCAAACATCCCCGAGAGATTCTCTGCCTTGTTGTTCTTGTCCATGAGCCACGTCCCTACTCCCTTGCCAGTAAAAAAGCGACAACCACGGAACATATCACTATAATTCTTGACATTTCTCACCTTAGATGCCCAAGCCGTAAAATCTACGGTCTGACCATTAGAACCAAGCAATTGGCAGTTGTAAAACATTGAGGCGAGATCGCTCGTCTTCGAAACATCCCATGTTGCTGGATTAAAATTCAACACCAAGCATGAGTGGAACATAGCACGGAAATAGACACCACGTCCAACATTCCACTTCTCCAACCCATTCCCCGTAAATGCAGAACAGCCGCGGAACATGGAAGAGAAATTGTGACACCGCGACACGTTCCAATTCTCCAAATTTGCATTAAATTTTGAGCAGTTGGCTAAAAACATGGTAAAGTTCTTGACGCGACCTACATTCCATTTGCTCAGATTCGGATCATTAAACAAGTATGCGTTTGCAAACATATGGCTCATATACTCCACTTTGCTTACATCCCAAATCCCATCGGGGTCTACTTGAGTGAGTTGCTTACAATCGCGAAAAGCACTTATCATATCGGTGCATTGTAACAAGTTGGGTGCGTCCTTTATCGTACTCGGTATTGTGAGCTTCGAACATTGCGAAAATGCAGAATTTAGACTCTGGAACAGCGAATTACCCCACTGCTCAATAGTCAACAGGGCATTAACCGAACCATTTACGTTCGTTCCCCCTGTCCCCATCGCAATGCGCTGAATCTGACCTTTAATCTCTAGCACATACGTCTTGTTCTTATCTGCTTGAAATTTGAAACAATTAGGCGAAGTCTTGTCAGTAGAATACGCTTTAGGAGTCGACCAGTTAGATGGCGGTACACTCCCCTTTTCGTAATAGCGCACCTGTGCTGAATTAGATAGGAAAGGAACTACGATCATGTCACCATTCCCAGCCCAAGTGGTTACAAATGCCGAAGGGTCGTAATCGGCATAAACCCAACTAGGGACGCCTAATACCCAAGCGAAAAGCAAGAGTGCAAGCCAGCGCCCTCGTGTTTTATTTATGGTTCTCATCTATATTTATTTTTTTTGTTTCTTCATCAGAGATGATCAAACCCATCATACAAAGAAAAATATTATAATGATTACACAGTAAGCTGTAACCATGTATATTTGAGTAAATGCATAAATTTTTCGCGCAAAATGCACTAAAAATATTGATAAACGCTTCGGCAAGACGCATCTGCTTTGATATCAGTAATACGCTGTTTTTGTAGAAATGCGACATTGCTAACAATGTCTGCCGCTAAAAGGCTAAAAATGCAATGGCGGCACAACATGCACCTTCAAAATATGCCGCCAAGGTTGAAAGAAAAAGACTCTTACCAAAGCGTCGGGGGCGACTAAGGAAGTAGACTCTACCACTAGTAACTAAGTTGTAGAGATACTGCGTCTTATCAATATACACGAAGTCATCGCTCCGCATAACGTCAA
>CAJPTS010000125.1 GCA_905373625.1 Bacteroidia bacterium | reverse complement strand
GTATGCATTTTGGCGAGACCGCGGTAGCGTGCTTTACCACCACCAAACCAGCTATAAGACTACTGCACGGTAAAATTTATCTAATTCGGTGATTTATACTAGCTATTGTACAATAAATCAGAATAAAAAGTAGGCGAAAAGAAATATACCATCGTAGATGCTGTACATGAGGAATGTACACAAGCATTAGGAATAATGGCTTTCTCGCCAAAATAGATAAATGCGTGAATTTTGAAACTTGGCACTCTCATCAATAAGAAGTACACCAAAACACAGAATGCCGTCGACAATCCCGCCTACGATGGTCTCATGCTTCACAAATTGCTTGTTCTAAAAGCAATTTGTGAAGCACCGAATAGCTCGTATCGAAGAGGGAGTTTGTATAGATGCCACAATCGTAGATACGCCGTTTTGCCTCCAGAAGCCTAAGTCGAGTAGCCGATGATCACGAGGACACGCGTTCGGAGCTTGAAAAGCTCAATAAAGGCGTTGCGCAACTTTTAACTAGCGCCAATAGGGCACATACACTCTAAGCTTTTAGCTTTATACTTTTAGCTTAGATTGTACTTTGAACTTCTGTTTAACTTACTTTCTCGGAGGGCGTCCGCGCATAAGTCGCTTCAACCCACGTGGTTTTTCGGGCGTCTTGTTCCGATTCTGACCAAATTCCCAACGCATTTTGAGCATAGCATAGCCCGGCATGGACTGATATACGCGTTCGGATCGAAAGAGATCAGAGTAAGATATATCTACCCACTCCCGCAAATTGATATTCAACAAGTTACTGCCCATCAGTATTACCGAAATACCGTACTTAATATCGTAAGATAACTCAGCATCTAAACCGAATAACTGTGGACTCTTGTCACTATAAGCACTCAGAGAATAGTTGCCCCCCAGCTCGGCACGGAAAGCGCCGTATTCAAATAGCAGTTTGGCTTTTGCCGAGGCGTAGTAGTCTACCGTTGTAGGATTGCTGCCGATTTTGTACTCTTTTCGTTCGCCTTGTACTCCGAATTCCATATTGAAGAGTGAAGAATATGCACTACGAGCTTCTAGTTCTATTTCTGGACCTTGGCGGACGGAGCGTGAGAGCGTGTTATGGTATAGGAGATCGGCTGCGGCATAACGCCAATCCAGATCCAAAGACACTGTCCAAATCCCCGCAAAGCGATTTGAGCCCTCCACGCTAAATTTCATATTCTCCGCATTAGATACGTCAAAAGGGTTGGTTATACTCAGCAAATCGATCTGATTCATTTGCGAGAACGGAGACTGATTTCTTGTGTAACGTGCATTGGCGCTAAGGCTATAAGACTCCTCAGTGGGATCGTACCGATAGCGTAAAGAGGAGTAGATGTCGCGATTGAAGAGGCGCGAATAGTCGTGATTCTGTGTGATGGAGCGATAGGACGTCATCTGCATCCCATACCGTAAACTGGAGGCGCTCTGTGGCTTGACTTGCGAGGCAAACTCAGCACTTAACGACATGTTGGGCTGTATACGGTAGCGGAAATAGAGTCGCGGTGTAACATAGAATCCCGAGAGCTGTCTGTTTAGCTGCGGTTGTCGGGCATTTTGCATAAGGTATGAGCCTAATAATTCGGCAGACCACGTAAAATGCTTTTCGTCGTCGTATCGCCAGTTTAGCCCGAGATAGGCTTGGTTCTGTAAGAAGTTTAAATCAGTATTGAGCTCGCCATCAAAAGTGCCAAGTACAGAAATAGGATTAGCGCTCTCGAAGTATGTATTTGTACGATTGCTGACATGTGTATTCGCAAGCCAAACCTTTAAGTCCTGCTTGTCTGTGAGCTTGAATCGTACCCCAAGCTCTGCGTTGTAGGTCGTAATATTCTGCTTTTCGATAAACTGAAGCATATACCGTCCATCCTTTGCTAACATACTGAGTGGGAGGTAAAGGTCAGACGCATCGAGATCAGCAATAGGGCGCTTGCGCTCGGAAAGCGCATTGCCAGCCACATAGAAAAGGTGACTGTTGGGTTTGTAATACACGCCCCCCTTAACATTCCAAGTAAAAGGTCGTTCCCTCTCTTTTACAATCGTGTTGGTAAGCTTGGAGGCGTAGTAGTCATTATAAACATTGCGCGAATCAGAAGTACCCATGTCCGCCATAGCGCCCACCATAAGCATAAGTGCCTCTGTTGGGTTGTAGGAAATGCCAAAGTTCCCCAATGCATGTTGCACCTCGTGGTGGCGTGTGCTTCCCGTAGTGAAAGATGTACCTTGTTGTGATCCGAGCACGAAGGTTCGCAGGAGCTCCGTCTTACCGTCGTTTTCTCCCTTAGCAGTCATAGCTGCAGCAGTTATTTTTAGCTTGTTCTGGCGGTGATAATTATACAGAAGGTTTACTGCATGGGAAATGGTTTTGTAAGTATCCTTCGGCGGATACACTATCGGCGTTAAAGACTCGTCCACATCAAACTTCGCTTGGAAGCCTCCATCGGGTGTTACGAGCCCTCCTTGCATGGCAAGATAATCCATGAGAGTGAAGGTGTTTTCTGCCACATTGTTAGATGCCACAAGTGCCGAGAACATGTGATTCGTTCCCATATAATACGTTTGTGCTCGTCCCAAATAGGCGTTCCGATACCCCCCGCCAGCTTCTATTTTCCCGAACACATTACTCATCATCCCCTCTTTTACCCCCACGTCAATTACCGTTTTATCCACATTGCGGAACCCCCGGAAGATGTCATACTCACTATAGCCCTGTATCACCTTTACACTATCGGCCACCTGCGCGTCTATATTCTTTGTCGCCATTGCCACGTTGTCGCCAAAATAGTCACGTCCGTTGAAAAGGATCTTAGAGACCTCCTTCCCCTGTGCAGTGACCTGTCCATCTGCCGAGACTTTTACACCAGGGAGGTTCGCTAGTACATCGCCCAAGGTCTTTTCCATTCCCGTAGCATAAGCCTTGAGATTATAACCTACCGTGTCTCCTTTTCGCGTCATACCCCCACGCCGTCCACTTATGCGCACGGCTTCTATTTCCTTGGGATCTTCGCGTAATACTATACTTAAGGGAGTGGAGAGTGGCAGGGTCACTTCCACGTTGTGAGATACATATCCTATCTGATGTACTTGCAGCCAGTATTTGCCCTCGAGGTCACCCTGAATGCGAAAGACGCCCGCCGTATTAGTTACTGTATGTGTCACAATAGACGAATCGCGTGGTTGTATGGTCAAGACTACAGCCACGGCAATGGGCGTATCGCTCTCGTCTCGAACTATACCACGTGCTACTTCTTTTTGTGCACGTAACTGCAGAGCACCAAGAAGCAACACCGCAAGTACTAGAGAATACACAGTGCGATTCATGACTTTTTTGATTTGTAAAAGCTTGTTCTGATGTGCAACAGAGTCTATTACGACTCTACTTGCTGTTCAACAAAAATCTTGCCTCAGCCTAACCAAAAGTGCCGTACGTGTAATATAGAATGAATCGTAAAAGCTTTACTTGGAAGCAAAAAGCCCGTGTTGCTGCTCCTCCCAAGTCTGGTACCAGCGCACTTCGTAGGATTTCGCCTTCCCGTACAGTTCTTGGATACGATCTGTAATCTTCATCTTCGGAGTGTGTGAAAAGCTCTTGCGTAGATGCTCTAACGTAGCGGCGTCTATAATTTCTTCTATACTAAGTTTATCCTCTAATAGGAGTGTGCGCACCGTGTTAGTGAACTCTCGCACCGATACCTCGTATGTAT
The DNA here is from genome assembly GCA_905373625.1 of Bacteroidia bacterium. Taxonomy (GTDB): domain Bacteria; phylum Bacteroidota; class Bacteroidia; order Bacteroidales; family CAJPTX01; genus Bacteroides_D. The sequence continues at coordinate 1,916 of CAJPTS010000125.1, read as the reverse complement.
TAAAAATCTCACTTACTGGTATTTTCTTTGCAACGAATTGCAGTACGGTGTTGGCAAGTGCATCCGCACTCAATGTTTTGCGTGTCTTCCCGATCGTAAGAGAATTGAGGGTATCCAGCACCTCGCGGATGTTATGCGAACGTTCCAAATCTTGCAATAATTCTTGCGGATTCTTCAGTCGGGTATGACAATAATCAATAAACGCCTCTATTGTATCGCTCACGCGAATGGCGCTTTGGGGAATGGGGGCGGTGAGCTCTATCCCCTCCAGCGTCCGACAGCGGCTCAAGGCCACGTATAGCTGTCCTGCGGCAAAGATGCGCTGCGCGTCCAGACGGACGTATTCAAAGGTGAGTCCTTGGCTTTTGTGTATAGTTATTGCCCATGCCAAGCGGATCGGGTATTGTACAAACGTGCCTGCAACGCTTTTCTTAATCTCGCGAGCGACGGAATCAAGACGATACTCGTACTTCTCCCATTTCACTTTGCTAAGCTTTACTGGCATCCCTCCCGAGTATTTGGTCACTTGAATCTCATTCTCAGAGAGGTACGAAATACGCCCGAGCTCGCCATTTGTGTAGCGCCCATCTTCTAATTCATTGCGCACAAACATTACTTGCGCCCCCTCTTTAAGTACCAAATCTACGTCAGTGGGAGCATCTTTCTCATTGTAATTACCACTTACATCGGCGGTATAGTGAAATGCGGGGCTTGGTAGTGCTTGCAAGCACGCCTCGTTATATTCGGCGCTTTGTTTACGCAAAGCCGTTAAAATAATCTGCCCTTCTTTTTTACCGAGCTCGAGTGCAGCATTATCGGGTACTACGTGTGCATTGAGCTGGTCAAGCGCAGCCTCCAGAGCGCCCCTACCTGTACGGATCGTCTCGAGTATCTCAATGAATCGGGCATCGCTTTGACGGTAAATCTTTTGCAACTCGAGGAAATAAAAAGGACTCTTCTTAAAGGCGGGCGCTGAGAAGAAGAACGGCGTGCGATAGTAGGACGTCATCAGTGTCCAGTCTTCGGTTGTTACTGGGGGTAACTGGTAGAGATCGCCTATCAGTAGGAGCTGTACACCCGCGAAGGGGGCATTATTCTTACGTACTTGGCACAACCGATCGCTGAGTGCCTGAAGCGTGTCTGCGCGTACCATACTCACCTCGTCAATGATGATCAGCTCCACCCGTTTGATAATGTCACGCTTCTCTTTTTGCGAGATCTTTTTCAATGCTGGATTCTCCGCCGTAAAATCTGTTACAGGGAGGTAAGGAGCAATGGGGAGGTTAAATTGCGAGTGAAGCGTCGTTCCTTGTGCATTGAGCGCAGCAATCCCCGTAGATGCCACCACAAGATATGGTTTACGCAACTCTTGGCACAATGTGCGTAAGAACGTAGTCTTGCCCGTACCAGCGCGTCCTGTTAAGAAGAGATTGTGGTGAGTATGTAACACGAGCTTACGGGCAAGTTCTACTTCTGTATTATTTCCTAATTCCATGAACTCTATTTTGTAGAAGTAAAATTAAACAAAAGAGCGCTTTATACCCCCTTACTCCCACAATACAATGGGAAATGTTTGAAATTTAGGAGTTTACAAAAAACGGACAAAGCACCACTCGGCTTCGTCCGTCTGATGTACGATAAATTAGCTTTCTGCTCTACGAGAAAGACTTCTTATTTGCGAATAACCTTAATCTGTGTACGACTACTCCCCTCGCTACCGAATTCCCAACGGAGTTTTAACATAGCATAGCCAGGTATAGTGTAATAAATACGTTCGGATCGTATCAGTGCCGAATAAGAGATATCCTTCCACTTGCGGTGGTCTATGTTAAGAAGGTTGACTCCGGTTAATACTGCCGAGATTCTATGTGGGAATTCATAGGAGAGTTCAGTGTCAAGCGAGAAGAGTACTGGGC
>CAJPTS010000124.1 GCA_905373625.1 Bacteroidia bacterium | reverse complement strand
GGTTAGGTGCGTCTTTTGAGCTGGGTGTACGGAGTTCGTACCACTCGTCTTCGTCGGGGCGTCCGTTATTGTTGGCATCAAAGGCCACCCAAATTATACCAGGAGCGCTGTTAGACAGGACGTGTCGGAGTGCAGGATCTCCACTTGGATCGGGATCTGAAATACGGACTGGGGAATATATCTTAAAATCGGGCGCATCGGGGATGTTTAAGACGGTATGATCAAAAGCAAAGATAACGTAGCCGCCAAATCCGCCTAAGGAGATCTCTTTATTTATCTTGCCACCGCATATTATCGTCTTGCAACGAGCTAAGACCTCCTCATAGCTATTCGGGGGCGTGGTGGAATATCCTAAGTCGCTATTAACGAAACGTCCAGGAGCAGGAATATAATCCAGGACATCGGCTATATACGGACTGTAGCTAATAATTTCGTCCGTTATTTGCACTTGGAATTTTTTTGTGAGACGTTCGTTGTTTTCTTCGTAGGTAAACAGGTAGGTATAGTCGCCCACTTTATCTTGGAGTACAACTAAATTCTGGCTGGTCGAGACTATTTCATCTCTATCTTCCTCAGTACCGTCAGGTGCAACAAATTGAATAAGTCGCCACTCAAAAGCGCCACGATCTAGTGCACAATCTACATGAACTGGCTTAAGACGTGTTCCCTGATAGGTTTCTAAGATACCAAGACTCAGAGGTGGGATTTCCTCTTTACGGCAAGCAACTAGTACTCCTGTCAGAATAAAAAGGAAGAGAAGAAAAAAATTATAATTACCTTTTTTCATTTCTTTACAAAAGCTACCCGACACGGCGCTATACCCGTTTTGACTTTCCATTTTTGGATACCATCGGGCGAGTAACAATAGAGTAGTCCGCTCGAGGAGCCGCGCCGTGCATCGGTTATAAAAATTTCGTGCGTCGTGGGGTGTACAGTCACACTGGTCGGCGATTCTATCTGCACTTCCGTGCCATCAGTAATGAACCGTGCTACCACGTCATCTGCCTTCATGCTGTACTTTATGAAATCTCGTCGCGAGACCTCGCCGAACAGATTTTTACGTCCTTTTATCATAAACAACGTGTCATCCATCTGAGAGAAATAAAGCGAGGGGAGATCGCGTACAGACTCAGAGGTGAACGTATTGAGATTCGTCTTATCGCGCAAAATGCAGAGTTGTGGAGGCTCGTTTTTGTGATTTCCCCCCGTCTCAACGTACAAATACCGTCTGAAAACTGCCAGACAACGGGGCGATGTCCCTGTATGGATGTAGCTGGTCTGTACAAAGTTATCGAGATTAACCACCGAGATTCGATTATCAAAGGCGGGCGAGTTATACTCTCCGTTATTAGCCACTAGAAGTAGATTCTCTTTTTCGCCGCCCGTACTGGCATTTTCCGCTACAAAAGGAATCATAAAGTCAGGCTGACAGCCTAATGTAACCTTTTGTATATCGGTTAAATCGCTGATTTTTATTCGCACGAGCTCGCCTAATGGGAGCTCTCCGTATTTTTGTTCTTTACGTTTTAGATAGGAGGTTACATAGATATAATCATCGAGCACTAGTACGCGGCGGGGATTATTTATGGGTATCGTTGCGAGTCGTTGTGTACGCTCTACATCAAAGATCTCTAGGCGATGCGACCCAGACAGGGTAACATATAACTTGTCACCAGCAACCGTTAGGTCGGTACCGTAGTCCCCCAGATTGGGTAGCGCATCAGCATTCCGTTCAGTAAATATATTGCGATGGTATATGCTCGTGGTGTAGTCAAAATAATCTAAGGTAGCCTCATTATTTCCTCTAACGCCGCTATTGAGTACATAGAAACCGACAACGTCTGGATCATCTTCAGGTGGTATATTGATCCGTTCTTGCTGCGAATAGATTAAGAGTTCCTCCTGTCTGCACGAAACACAGAATATGCATGCGGATAGCAATAAAAAAATAAATAACGCACGGAGTTTCATCTCTATAATTCTGCGGCTACAGTAAAACGAATTATCTGCCCAGGCATAGGATAGTTCGATACGATTTCGTAGTCCTGTCCCAGCAGGTTGTTTACCTCGAGCATGGTGCGCATATTCCAGTTTCCCAAGCTGAACTGCTTCATTAGTGAAAGGTCATGCGTGTACCATGGTTGCATCTTGTAATAGGCGATGTTTTCTTGCCTACTATAACGCTCGCCCACGTACAAGAAGCTATAATTTAGAGCCCAACCGTTCCAAGTGATATTTAGAATGGCAGACCCACTATGCCATGGGATGTTTGGGATTTGATGTTTATAATAAGTGTCGTACTTACTCGTAATATCTTGTGCTTGCTGATAGGTGTACTGTAACTTCCCTGTTACTTCTAGTTGGTTATCATATACCTCATTCAGACGTACGGTAGCAAACAGGTTGGCGTCGCCTCCAAATATCTGTGCGTGTCCTAAATTAGCCATAGTCCACCGATATAACGAACCGTTAGGATATGCTATAATCTTGTTATCTACATTGTGATAATAGGTCTCCACCGTAGCGCCATAACGTCGTAAAGTGCCGTCAGTCGTGCTCGAATAATTTAATCCTAAGCTATACTGCAACATCTTTTCAGGTTTAAGATGCGTCCCTTCAATGGAGGAAATATAACGATCGCTATAGCTGGGGACTCTGTAAGACTGCTTTACATAGGCTTGGAGAGTCAAGTTTCTATGCGGCGCATAGGATAGCATTACTGCGGGGGTTACCGCCCACTCATCGTCATATTGACGGTTTTGATTGTCGCGCTCAAAATTGTTTACGTACGTTCCTAGTACACTGGCTTGCCCTTGCAAATTAAAGAACGATCCTTGCGTAGCGAACGAGAGAAGATGTTTCAAGCGCCAAGGACGCGTGAAATTCAGTGGCTCTTGGAAAGTGCGCTCATTGCGCTTCATGATGTCGTTGTAGTGCAAATCATAAGCCGCGGTAGCCATCCAATCTTCGTAAATCTTGTACATATGCGCCGAAGAAAGATACCCCTCGAACTGTCGGAAGGACTCGTCGAGGTTCGTAACGTGCTCATCTTTGTTCTCGTAGTGCAGGTAGTCATATCCGAATTTAAAGTTTAGTTGTGTACGGTACTGCTCCGAGATGTCCAGCTTCAGATTCCCTTGTACAAAACTATTACGTTCGGTTAATTCCTCTCCGCGATACCAGATGTTATTAACTATCGGACCTGGAATACCCCGATCAGACGTATAATGGTACATATAGACGCTCCACAGTCCGTTCTCTAGTATACCATTCAACGCTCCTTCAACGCGTGCGGAGTTTATTCGACTATTATTTCTTTTTGCGACGGAGTCATGCACGATATTACCGCTGGAATTTTTACGTCGGTAACGGAATTCGTAGTTCCCTGCGCTGCGATCCACGGCTACACTAAGAGAGGTGGTCATATAATTGCCGAGGTCATGCTCATAAAGCACACTCGAACTAATGCCATAAAACGACGCACCGCGCGCCACTACACGAAAATTAGTGGTAGAGGAGTCCTGAAAGCGCGGACGCCGCGTAGTTATGTACAAGCTTCCTGCACTTGCATAATCAGAGGCAGACTGAAAGATATCGCCTTTTTGACCACTGTATAGCGCAAGACTACCCACGTTGTCCATAGTGAAGCGCGAGAGATCTACTTGGGCATTCAGCGCATTAGAAATCTCAATCCCATTATAAAAAACTCGCATACGCTCTGAGCCCAAGCTGCGGACGTTGATGGTTCTGAAACCACCGAGCCCCATATAGTCCTTGAGCTGCACCCCCGAATAATATCGGACGGCGTCTGCCATCGAATACATACGGCTGTTATTTAGCTCGCGCCCATTGAGCTCCATGGGTTGGATCACCTTTATGTATCGCCGTGCGCCGACCGCGACTATCTGTGCGCTGCCCCGACTGCTTAGCAATACCAAAGCTACGGCGATAAGTGAGAAGAGAAAGGTTGCTGATTTACGCCTCATGCCTTAACACGCTAGAATATCTTTAACCACGTCTATTTTGCCCCGTGACACTTTACCTCTTCTTAAGTGTACGTTCGTTATAATATTTAGTTGCCTCTTAGTTCCCGCTGGAGGTCACTAGAGAAGAGTGGAGAGAACAAATATTTGCCCTCTTCACTCTATACAAATACGCTCAAAAGGCTAGAATATTTTCATATCGTCTAGCTGCTTCATAACCTGCTTAACCGATTCTGCTGATTTTTGAAGCAATTCAAACTCGTTTTTATCGAGTTTAAGCTCTAAGACTTTCTCTACACCATTTTCTCCCAAAATTACAGGGACACCTATGTGTAAATCTGAAAGCCCATATTCTCCTGCTAGACCCGCACAGACGGGGAGAACCCGACGTTCATTCTTAACCACCGCCTCGACCATTTCAGCAGCAGCAGCTCCTGGCGCATACCACGCCGAGACGCCGAGTAGGTCAACTAATTCCTTGCCACCTTGTTTGGTACGCTCCACAATGGCTTGTAACTGGTCTGCGGGCATGAGTTCTGATATCGGTATGCCGCCCACGGTGGTGTAACGAGGGAGTGGTACCATAGAATCTCCGTGCCCCCCCAGGAGCATAGCCTGAATGTCTCGTGGCGATATGTTGAGTGCTTCTGCGATAAAAGCACGGTAACGAGCAGTATCTAACACGCCCGCCATCCCAAAGACCCGTTGACGCGGAAAGCCTGTACCGAGAAAGGCGGCATACGTCATTACGTCTAAGGGATTGGTCACAACAATCAGTATGGCTTCTGGCGAATACTTTTTCACATTTTCCGCCACGTCGCGCATGATCTTGGCATTGATCTCGACCAAGTCATCCCGACTCATCCCAGGCTTGCGAGCCATTCCCGCGGTCATTATAACAATGCTTGACCCCTTCGTAGCCTCGTAATCATTGCCCACGCCGCGAACACGGGTAGAAAAATTATGCAGAGGACTCGTCTCCCACATATCCAGAGCTTTACCCTGTGTTAGAGGTTGATTGATATCAACAATGAGTACTTCCTGCGCTAAAGCACGACGTACTAATTCGTAAACAAGAGTGGCACCGACATTGCCTGCCCCGATGACCGTAATACGCTTCATTATAATTTATAGATTAGTAGAATTCTGCGAATGCGTTAGTTATTATCGAGCTTCTCGGCTAGTGCGTAATGCGTGACGTAAATATTCGGGATCCGAAATAAAGCGAGCATAAATCCCATCTGGTAGAATGAAAATTGCCACATGGTAGCATGCCCACTTACGCACGCTTTACGCAAACTGTCCTTAAAGAGGTAGAAAAAGGCACGGAAGAGAGGGGCGAGTCCACTTTTTTGGAGGAAGCGTGCAACGCGGATTCGTTTGCTCCCCTTGTAGAGCTGATCGTGGTATAAGGGATTGGCATGCCAGATACGAACCAAGTTGTAAAGCGAGATCTCGGTCTTTTGCACAAACAACTCATTCACAACGTCGCCTTCGTGCTCCGTTAGATTCTCTATGTTACGGGGCTTGATATTATGACGCGCCAATTCTAAAGAGAATAATTGGTCTTCCTGTCCGTAAGCTATGATCTTTTCATCAAAGCGTACCGTGTTGAAAAGCTTTTTGCGAATCATGAAATTCCCCGTAGATACGTGTTCGTAGACACC
>CAJPTS010000123.1 GCA_905373625.1 Bacteroidia bacterium | reverse complement strand
TACAAATTTTACGCGCTTTTCTTTATCGCGCGTCTTTGTATCGGTAGTGGCGAAGTCTAATTCGCCTGAGTAACGCAAATATTAGCGGACACTACTTCCCTTTCTTATTTACACAATAATCGGAATTATGTTAACCAAGCAGTATTACTTCTTGGGCAATCTGTGTTTTCCAACAATTAGGAAAAAGATATTGGAGAAAAGAAACAAGCTCGGTTCTAGGTACGAGCAAGACAATACTAAGCCACTAGGTCACTGCAAAAAGCCCGTATGAGTGGGCGATTGAGAGGTATCCAATACTATATATTTGCGCCCGCAGGCCTCCATCTTTTTACTTGCATCATTTGCGCTTCGCGCTACTTCTAGCTTGCACTTTGTGCCTACTTTTAACTCTTAACTAGCGCCCTGTGGGGCGCATATGCTTTTTACCTGCACCATCCGCCTTTTGCGCTACTTTTAACTCTTAACTTTTAACTCTTAACTTTTAACTTGCGCCGACAGTCGCCCAATCATCGCAACCTCCATGCTCCAATACTGTCTGTAATAAACAAACTGCTCTATAAGAGCTTTACGCCAGACACGTAAAAATAATGCAAATTTCTCCTTTACGCGATGTGCTTTCTAGGTAATGCATAATGCCCCCTCTACACCACAAAAAAAGAACGAAAGACGGGAAAAGGTAAAACAATACTAGGGCGCGTTATAAGCCGAATTCTGTACGCCCAAAGGCGCGGCAATTATTTCTCTATGGTTAGCCGAAGCCAACACAGCGATCTACCCTCCCATCAGATCTTGCGATGCCGTCGCAGGGCTTCGACGCTAAAACTAGTGATGGGTATACTTGATCTTGCACCATCTGGCGGCTACGCATTCTGTATCGCTACAAAAAGCCGTGAGCTCTTACCTCGCGTTCTCACCCTTACCGAAAAACGGCGGTTATTTTCTTCTAGCCTAAACATGATCTCACGACCATCTCACCGTTAATGAGCAAATTGCCCTGTGGTGTTCGGACTTTCCTCCCACTCCAACGGAGTAAGCAATTGCCCGCACGCCCTAGTATTGCACTGCAAAATTACAAACGAGTTTGAAAACAAGAATACTAGGCATAAAACATAAATTACATTTGTAATTACTATTCTTCTATTGCTCGATATCTAATATATCTCCCATCTGGCTGTAGTACGACAATATCGGGAATATGACATATTACATCTGTAATATTTTTTATTGCTTTGTTTTGCGGTGATTGTTGTGCTTGCATTTTATCTTCTATATTTACTGTTGTATTTGTGCCGTGTTTTGTGTCATCTATTGATTGCTTTAGATTCGTTGCGACAGTATCATTGTTTACATCTGTACATATATAAATTTCTTCTTCCTCTTGCAATTTAAGTACTGTTTCTGTTTGCGCAGACGGGGCGGTCTCTATGCTTTTTACCGAGATTTTATTCAAATCTTTAAGCGTTGCAGGACTTGTATGCACTGTGGGCTGAGAGATATTCGTTTGCCGGAGCATATTGCCTGTACCCAAAATTAGCCAGTCGGGATTTAGCTCGGGGAATAGAATCAGCATGCTACTTAAAACTTCAAAAGAGGGCTTATTACGACCACTAATCAGGTGACTTACGGCACTCTTCTGTATACCCACTCGCTCTGCGAAATCGGCGACCTTCATTCCGCTGTATTCTATGAGTTCCGCTATGCGTTTAGCTACTTCTGTATTATCAATTTTTGCCCCCATGATAGAAATGTTTTCTATTACAAATGTATGAACTCTATTTCTATTTTTTTGTTTCTAGATCTATCAACAAGATTATCGACAATACATTTGTAAATTTTAAATATTTTACAAAAGTGGTTTGTTTTATTTTTCGTCTCTCGTTATTTCGCTATCATAACAATAGTTTGTCTCCGTCTGGAAGTACTACTCTTTCTCATCTCCTTGTATTTATTGTCTGCATATCAAACGGTTATGTGTTGCTTCTTTTATTGTTTAACGAGTTCTTTACCTTTCTAATCTTTAGCGAGCACATAAATATATGCTAAGCTGTTCCCTAACGCAAAAAAAAAACTCTAAAAACCGATCAACCAAAGAGTTACAAAGCATATAACTAGTTTACAAACGTAAATATTATCAAAACATACAATTCTATTCTTAACTATCTTACCCTTCACTTTCTTGTATTTGAATTGTTCGTATTTAATTTATTGATTCTCCGTTAATTCATACTTGCAACTTTCTTTATTATTACGATTGTTGTTTACAATCATTTCTTTTGTTTTAGCTGTGATAGTGTTTATATTCTCTTTCGGTTTGTAGAACTTACTACTACCCTACTTTACCTACTACACGTCAGATTTATATTCTTCAGTGAAGTGCTGCCTTAAATAAAACCTCACATAAAAAAAACTTACCGAGCGTAGTAAAGCCTATAAGATGTGCGTGCCTAATGCGCCCTATGTTTCTTTTTAGTAGCTTTGTTGGGAGATGTAGAATGGTGTGTTAAATGTGCAAACTACAGTATTCCATGAGAAATTGAGGTTCGGACATCTACGTTAGTACGGTTTTTGCATACTCATTCTCGGAGCTTTGTTTTTCCAACATTCAGAACTACCCTAAAGAAAGGAAACCAGATGTCTTTTTGACACATCTTTTGTCGCTATCTTGGCTTCGTTCTCTACAAACTAAATTTGACGTAAAATGGGGTTTATTTCAATCACTAAAACACGGAAACCGCGCCAGTTTCAATACATACCGCGTTATTACGATGAACGAAAAGAGCGCCTTCAAGCCCTGATAGAGCGTGCGCAAAAAGAGAACGGGGAAATGACTGAAGGTGTTTTTTCTGCCGCACGTATGCAGCTAGAGTTCCAAGAAGCGCGCGCTAAACGAACCAAAAGAACGGCAAAGGCACAACAACGACGGACGCTTCTCATTCTAGGGGCTCTGGTTCTGTTGCTTTATCTCTATTTTCGTCTCTGAGCATGTCAGATCTGATCAACGTACTCCCCGATAGCATTGCCAATCAAATTGCGGCAGGCGAGGTTGTACAGCGTCCTGCCTCAGTGGTAAAAGAACTGTTGGAAAACAGCGTGGATGCGGGCAGTACTCGTATACGCCTTGTAATATACGAGGGGGGGAAAAACGGTATACAGGTCGTCGATAACGGTTTCGGCATGTCACCCATTGATGCGCGTCTCTGTTTTGAGCGCCACGCCACATCCAAGATAGCCCAAGCAAAAGATCTGGAGGCTATCGTAACCATGGGCTTCAGAGGTGAGGCGCTAGCCTCTATTGCTGCCGTTGCCGAAGTTACACTTATTACGCGACGCGCAGAGGACGAACTCGGCACGAAAATCACTCTCTCTGCATCCGCTGTAACCGAGAATACGGCTACAGCTTGCCCCGTAGGAGCGAATTTCTTCGTGCGCAATCTCTTTTTTAACGTCCCAGCTCGTCGCCGTTTCTTAAAGAGCACACCCGTGGAACTCAAGCACGTAGTTGCCGAATTTTTACGCGTAGCACTCCCGAATGCCAACATAGCCATGGCGCTATATCACCAGCAAGCCACCGTCTACAACCTTGCGGCAGCAACGCGCAAACAACGCATTCTCGATCTCTTTGGCAAAGAACTAAATGAGGCGCTAATCCCCATAAATGTCTCGACGGAAACAGTTGCCATCGAAGGATTTGTGATAGATCCACTGGCAATGAAAAAAAAATACAACGAACAGTACTTCTTCATAAATGGGCGTTACATGCGTAACCCTTACTTCAATCGTGCTATAGTTAATGCATTCGAACGCTTGTTACCCTCCGACGTACTGCCAAGCTTTTTCCTCTACTTCACCGTTGAACCCCAACGTATCGATGTTAACATACATCCCACAAAAACAGAGATTAAGTTCGAAGACGAACATGTTATTTGGGAGATTCTTTTTAACGCCGTTCGCTCTGCTTTAGGACGCGCCTCAGGGCTTTCTAATCTTTCTTCGCCGAGACCTGCTCAACACTACGGGACAACAACGAATCTGCACAATACTAAGCCAGTAGAAAATTTCCCTGTTATACCAGCTGCGCCGAACTTCCAAGACTTAGCACCGTGGTATATTAATCCTGCGACGAATAAACAAACTGGCGGGCGTACTCTCTCTCCACTACCTAATACCACGACTCTCGTACAAGATACTACACAACAGACCTCACAGCGTCCTAATTTTTTTGCAAACACACTCAATGTTACAGAAACTCTCTCTTGGAATGACTCTTACATAGTTTGTACCGTAGACGACTCGCTACGCGTGATAGATATCCACAGAGCACACGCACGCATTTTGTATGAACGTATGCAGGGCGAAGAGCGCCTACAGTTTCAGACCTTACTTTATCCCGTAGAGTTAACATTGATTCCCTCACAAAAGGTGGGGATAGAAACTTTTGTAGAGCAGGTACGCAACCTAGGGTTAAGTATAGAATTAACTCCCGAGCGGAATCTCTTACTAACCTCCATGATAGTTGCCGCACCATCTCTAGACCCAGAGGACTTCTTGCGCACCCTCTATCTGGAGTATACTGAAAAGGAGACTACTACCTTTGCTCACATATTAGATCAAACACGCGCGGCAACCGCTCTTGCCATGGCTTATAGGTACGCTACGCCCCTCTCGGCTGAAATTCGATTGCAGTTAGTAACTGATTTATTGGCTTGTGCCGAACCGATGCTTGACCCAAAGAGACGACCCACAATGTACGTGTTAGATACTGCGCAAATACAACGCAATTTACGCGCTAAAAGCTAAACATAGCCTACTTGTTACCTTACACATCTTTGCTATGTTTGCTGTTGTAAACCAATTATTATTCACGCATTATTAGATTACTTGTATGGCATCGCCTATGCAGCAATTACGAGGAGCCATTTCGCAGTTTCCCGTTGTCTCTAACCTCATCATTATCAATGTTCTGCTGTTGCTCGCCACATGGGCTGCCGAGCGAACATTTAACCTAGATCTTGTAGAAATTCTGGGACTCCACTACCCATCGAGTACTTTGTTCCGCCCTTATCAGATCGTGACCCATATTTTCATGCATGGGGGGCTTACACATCTTTTCTTTAACATGTTCGCACTCTGGATGTTCGGACGTATACTAGAAAATCAGCTGGGAGGGAAACGTTTCCTTTTCTATTACCTTTTCACAGGATTAGGAGCGGCTGGTGTACATACACTTGTTAACTACTTCGAATTTAGTATTCTTCAGCAGCAGATTAACACTCTCCTCTCTGATCTTACACCAGATTCGTTAGACTATTTTGTCACACAACACTTCCCTAATTTGCACGCATATTTTTACGAAAATATCATCTCGCCGTGGATGACAAATCCTACCAACCTGCAATTTGCTACTCTGGCACACGAGGCTTTACAACAGGTTGTTACATTACAAATGGATATCCCGACGGTCGGTGCCTCCGGAGCAGTATTTGGTATTCTCCTCGCTTTTGGTATGATGTACCCCAACGTGGTGCTATACTTACTCATCCCCCCCATCCCCATAAAAGCTAAATGGTTTGTTATCATTTATGCTGCGATCGAGCTTTATCTGGGCATATCGCAGCCAGGTAGTAGTATCGCACATTTTGCTCATATAGGTGGCATGATCTTTGGGC
>CAJPTS010000122.1 GCA_905373625.1 Bacteroidia bacterium | reverse complement strand
ACGGGGCTCTGCAACCAGATCTCGGAGCGTCTGTCCAGGCGTTTTCGGTTCTTCTTTTTTGGCTTGGTGCGTAACGCGCGGTTCGGGCAGTGTATATTGCCGTACCACGGAGTCTGTTTGTGCCATGCAAGCTGCCATGCCTGCCATACAAAATAGCGTTGTTATTACCTTTTTCATCTCTCAATTTTTCGTTTATTGAAATGGGGAAAGTTTTGCCTTTATTATGCTAGGAGCGATTGGGTGGTGTGAAAAGAGGGGAAAGGGGAGCGGTTCTGGTGGTATAAACGGGAGACTCCGTTTGTGTATTGCGGGAATCGTCTCCTTCGTAGCTGCTAGAATTCTTTCTGCATGTTGCCGATAACGTGCCGCATACGAATCTCGTGGTAAAAACTGACCTTCTATGGGGATAATTCTGAAAGCGCGCTTCCCATCTATTGTTGGGCGATCGACGTATGTAAGTAAACACTGCGGCACTCTGAGTTCTATACCCTTTGCATTTTTTTCGGCTACTACGTGTACTAACATCGCACCAGCCCGAGGGAAGGTACGCTGTGCGGAGATAAAATTGCCCATGGAATAAATACATAGCTGTCGCAATGTCCCCGTGCTGTCATATACGGGACGAAGGGGTTGGATTACATGCGGGTGATTGCCTACAATGATAGTAGCACCGTTCCGAAGCAGAAAATCAGCGATAGTACGTTGTTCGCGCGAGGGCGTATCTTGGTACTCTATGCCCCAATGTACAGCCACTACCACGATATCTGCCACAGCCTTTGCTTTTTGTAGGTCAGTGAGTATCTGTACCGTATCTATCAGATTTACAATTACGGGGGCGGCAAACGGGATTCCATTCGTACCATAAGTATAAGCAAGCAAGGCTATACGGAAACCACTCTTCTCGATAATGCGAGGCGTTAAAGAATCTCGCTCACGGGCACTGCGGTATGTTCCAAAGAAGGGTATATTAGCTTCCTCAAGCTTGGCAATAGTCCTTGTAATTCCCGCATTTTTCCTGTCACATGCATGATTATTGGCTGTAGAAAGCGCTGTAAAGCCAGCACGTTTCAACGCGTAGAGCAAAGTGTCGGGCGCACTGAAACATGGGTAACCGCGATAGGGAGTCCCGCCCAGCGTTAGTTCCAGATTACCAACAGTGACATCGCTTTGTTTGAGGTAAGGTGCAATGTAAACAAATGCGGGATCGTAGTCAAAACGATTTACTCCGCATTGTGCCGCCTCGATCTGCGGCATGTGCTGCATAATATCGCCCGTGAAAGTAAAACTCACGGTGCGTGCACTAGTATCTTGGGGGAAATAGGTTGTCCACTGAGCCACGCCCTCCCTAAAAGGAAGAAAAAGGAGCGCAAGTAACACGAAAAAAGGTAGTTGCCTCATCAATCTCAGGGCGTGTGTTCAAGTAACCAAGCATGAGGCGCTAAATGCCGATGTAGAAGGCGTACGAGTAGTACTACCACTATGGCAATAGCAGTACCGAGTATAGAACCGCACAAGACGTCGGCTGGATAATGTACCCCCAAATAAATACGACTATATCCAACAAGGAGCGCCCACAAGAGGAGTAGGCAAGTGATCCTCCAGCGACGAAGAAAAAAAATGGACAGTACTGCAATACCAAACATATTGGCCGCATGTGAGGAGACAAACCCATATGCGCCGCCGCAGTGTCCACTTGGGAGGTGCACTTGTTCGCCCCATACAGGATTGTGGCACGGACGTAAACGTTGAAAGACGTTCTTAAAGCAAAGCACCGAGATGCGATCGGCCAACAGAACCACTAGACCTGCACAGAGCATATACCACAAAAGACGGCGCAATTTCCCATCTCTATAAACCATGAAGGCTAACACCAAGTATAGCGGAATCCAAGTAAGCGGTGCTGAACAGAGCACCATAAACTGGTCAGCACAAGTTGCGTGTAAACCGTTTAGGAAAAGGAACAATCTCTCGTCTAACGCGATCAGCGTATGCATCGCTAGTTCTGCTCGGCGTGCAGTAATTTCCAGAGTAGATCTTTCAACGAGGTAAGTCCTTCGCCCGTCACCGCCGATATAAAGATATAGGGCAGATCGAGTTCCAGTTTTTGCGCGATCTTTTCTCTCCGCTCTTGGTCGATAAGGTCAACTTTGGAAATAGCCAACGCCTTTCGTTTTTCCAGAAGTTCGGGCTTGTAAAGCCTAATTTCATTGCACAAGGCATTGTAATCGGTCTCTATGTCGTCAGAATCTGCGGCAACAAGAAATAAGAGTATCGCATTCCGCTCCGTATGCCGCAAAAAGCGTAAGCCTATCCCGCGCCCCATGTGCGCATCGATTATGATACCTGGGATGTCTGCCATGACGAACGAAAGTCCGTCGCGGTAGGCGACTATGCCCAACTCGGGTACAAGTGTCGTAAACGGATAGTCAGCAATTTTAGGCTTAGCGTTTGATACTTGTGAGAGTAAAGTTGATTTGCCCGCGTTTGGAAATCCAATGAGTCCCACGTCTGCAAATGTCTTTAACTCTAGTACTACCCAGCCTTCAGCGCCAGGTTCGCCAGGTTGTGCAAAGCGTGGGGTCTGTAGTGTTGGGCTCTTGAAATTCCAGTTCCCGAGTCCGCCTCGTCCTCCTTTTTGTAAGATGACAGTTTGTCCGTCTTCTGTGATCTCGCCAATTTGTTCGCCCGTTTCCTCATTTATGGCCACCGTTCCGAGAGGCACTTCTATAATGCTATCCTTGCCTCGCGCGCCCTGACTTCGTTGTCTTCCGCCAGCCTCGCCATTTTCCGCTACCACATGCTTGCAGTACTGTAGGTGCAAGAGCGTCCACTTGTTCTTATTGCCCACCATGATAACATCGCCCCCTTTGCCGCCATCGCCGCCGTCAGGACCACCCTTGGGGATGAATTTCTCATGACGGAGGTGGGCACTACCCGCTCCTCCATGCCCCGAACGGCAAAATACGCGTATACGATCAATAAAATTCTGCGATGACATCTTTCAGTGGGTATTATTTAGTACAGGATTGCAAAAGAGCGTAACGGATCAGAGTCTGATGTTATTCCTTGCCAAGCCCTTATTTGTACGAAGCAACAGAATCGCCTCTCAGCTCTTTTTGACTTTACGACTGAAAACTCCTACAACCGAACAGTGCTGTAATAGAAATTGGCAAGTGTACAGAAACTCCTCTATTCCGTGTATTAGACGAACTGTAGCGAATCTATGACTTGTTGCAAGCGTGCATTGATCTCCTCAATAGATCCCAGCCCGTCGATCTGAAACAGTTTGCCCGAGCCATTGTAATGCGAAGCGACGGGGGCTGTCTGCTCGTGATAGATCTTAATACGGTTCGCTATGACGTCTTCTTTATCGTCGGCGCGTCCCTCGAGCATTGCACGTTGTAAAAGGCGACGCACTAATTCCTCTTTTTCCACCGTGAGGAGTAATACTGCATTTATCATAGTGCCCTCGTCGTGGAGCATTTTGTCCAGTTGTACTGCCTGTGGACGCGTACGGGGGAAGCCGTCAAAAATAAAGCCGTTGCATGCCCGATGTTCGTGGATAAACTCCTGTATGATACCTATGACCATCTCGTCGGGCACGAGCTGCCCTTTATCCATATACGTCTTGGCTTGCAACCCGAGCGGAGTGGCTGCGGCGATGGCGGCACGAAGTATATCGCCCGTAGAAATATGGATAAGATTGTATTTTGAGACGAGCAACTGCGCTTGCGTCCCCTTTCCTGCCCCTGGAGGACCAAAAAGAATCAGGTTGATCATGGTTGTACTCGTTTGATAAATGTTATTTCTCGCAGAGAATATATAAGTCGGAGTAATTACGCCCGAGACCGTTGTAATCTAACCCGTAACCGACAACAAACCGATTGGGGAGATCTAGACCAACATAGTCCACCTTGAAATTCCCTACAAAGGCCTCGGACTTTGTAAACATTGCAGCGATCTCAATGCTTTTAGCCCCGCGTCCTTTCAGGTTATCGAGGAGTGACTGCATCGTTAACCCCGTATCTACAATGTCCTCAATAATGAGGATGTCGCGTTGTGCTACTTGCTGCGTGAGCCCGAAGAGTTCCTCGGGCTTTTGCGAAGCTTTCAGCCCATGATAGGAACGATAACGCACAAACTCTACTGAGAGGTCGAAGGGAAGCTCGCGGAGCAAATCGGCTGCAAAGACAAAAGCGCCATTGAGTATACACAAAGCTAGTGGGGCTTGCTTTTTCTCAAATCCTTGTGCAATCTGTTTTGCAAGCCGCACAACAGCGTCGTGAAGGAAGGCATGCGTATAAAGCCGTTCGAAGGTTAAGCCTAGCAAATTGACCTGCTGCGGGGTGTTCATTCTATTTTGCCTCCTCGTAATAATCCGCGATCAGAGAGCTGCACAAACTTTATAATCTCTTCCAGTTCTGGAGTTGCGCGCATCTCCTGCATGATTTTTTCAACTCCCTGCGAGATATTCATTCCCTCGCGATAGAGAAGGCGATACGCCTCCTGTATTTCTTGGATCAGCTCGGCTGGGAAAAGTCTTCGTCGCAGCCCGACGACATTCAAGCCGCAAAACATAATAGGCTCACGTCCTGCAATAACATAAGGGGGGACGTCTTTATTTACCTTCGTACCACCCTGTATCATGACGTGTTTACCGATGCGCGTAAATTGATGTACGAGCGTCCCGCCAGAGAGGATGGCATAGTCATCTACTTCGACCTCGCCTGCGAGCTGCACACAATTGCCCAGTATTACATGATTATGAATGATACAATCATGTGCTACGTGCGCATATGCCATAATCAAACAATTTGCGCCCACTTTGGTGATTTGCTTAGCAAGAGTGCCCCGATTAATGGTTGTGGACTCCCGAAGCGTGGTGTCGTCGCCGATTTCTACAGTAGAATATTCGCCCTTAAATTTCAGATCTTGTGGAATGGCAGCAATTGTAGAGCCTGGGAATACGCGGCAGCGTTGTCCGATGCGCGCACCATCAAATATTGTGACGTGCGGACCAATCCACGTACCATCGCCGATTGTGACATCGCCTGCTATGTAAGCAAACGGTTCTACTACTACGTCTTTGCCGAGTTTCGCCTCGGGCGCAACATAAGCCAATGGGCTGACTGACATTTCTCTCTTAGGATTTACGAGCTATTTGTGCCATAAGATCGCCTTCCGTGACGAGTACATTCCCCACAAAAATTTGTCCGTGCATAACGGCCATACCACGACGTATCGGACTAATCAGCTCTAGACTGAGTATCAGCGTATCTCCTGGTACTACCTTCTGACGGAAGCGGACATTGTCTATTCGGAGGAAGTAGGTTAGGTAATTCTCGGGGTCGGGCACGGTGCTCAAGACGAGCACACCTCCCACCTGCGCCATTGCTTCCACTTGCAGCACGCCAGGCATTACAGGAGCGCCAGGGAAGTGTCCTGCGAAGAACGCCTCGTTCATCGTGACGTTCTTAATACCAATCACCTTCGTTTCAGAGAGGGTCATAATTTTATCGACCAACAAGAACGGCGGTCGGTGTGGTAGAAGTTGCATAATCTGCTGGATATCGAGCTCGGGTCGTGCAGCGCTATCTATTTTCGGCACATTTGCCTTCTGCTGGCTTTCTTGACTCTTGTACGCCTTTCGCAGCATTTTAGCAAGCTCGGTATTGGCACGGTG
>CAJPTS010000121.1 GCA_905373625.1 Bacteroidia bacterium | reverse complement strand
GTTAAAAGTTGCGCAAAGGGTTTCTCTCGTCATTCGTCTCTCGTCTTTTGTCTCTAGGGAGCAAGGCGCGCCTCGCCCCTACGAAGACATTGATTTATAACGATTTCTGGGTGTTGCATGCAGCGTCCCTACAAGCGTGCTGTTAACTGAAAACGGACATCTTCCAAAAGAGGAGTCCGTTTTTGGGAGATGTAATTCAGAAAGACTAATTTTTTACCACCATAAGGGGCTTACCTTATACAGAGCACAAGTAAGTATAGAGAAAGAGTTACCTGATCTGAGTAATAATAGCTTCAATGTCTGTACGTAGCATAGTAATTTTCTGCACTAGCTGCGCTATATCTTTGTTCAGCATTGTAATGTCTATTACTTCGCGTGTGTCTTTGGCTTCTACGTATGAGCTTACAGACAGATTGTAGTTGTTGGCAGCTATGTCACTGTTGTGTACATTCTGTGCAATGTGAGCTACGTTCTCTTTTTCATCAAATAGTTTGATAATGTGCGCAATGTGCTCGTCTGTAAGTACATTGTTGTTAGTCTCTTTTTTGAAGAATTCTTCGCCACTGGCATTGATAAATTGCGTGGTGTTATCGTTTTTATGTTTGGAAAGCACCAAAATATTTACCGCGATGGAAGTACCAAAAAAGAGGTTGGGGGGCAATGCAATCACCGTCTCAACGTAATTATTATCTACCAAATACTTCCTAATCTTTTGCTCAGCTCCGCTACGGTAGAAGATGCCAGGAAAACAAACAATAGCGGCACGTCCTTTTGAAGACAAGTAACTGAGCGAGTGGAGTACAAAGGCAAAATCAGCCTTTGATTTGGGCGCTAAGACGCCCGCGGGAGCAAAACGCTCGTCGTTTATTAGGGTCGGATCGTCGCTCCCCACCCATGTAACCGAATAAGGAGGATTAGATACTATGGCATCGAAGGGCTTTTGGTCGCGAAAGGCGGGTTCTAAAAGCGTATCGCCGCGCTGGATGTTGAACTTGTCGTAGTTGATGTTATGCAAGAACATGTTCATTCGCGCCAAGTTGTAGGTAGTGTGGTTGATCTCTTGCCCAAAGAAGCCGTCTTCGATAACGTGTGCATCGAAATGTTTTTTGGTTTGCAGTAGCAGCGAGCCCGATCCGCAAGCAGGGTCATAGATCTTGTTCACAACTTCCTGTTTGTGCATAGCGAGTTGTGCAATTAGCTTAGATACATTCTGTGGTGTGAAGAATTCACCGCCCGACTTGCCAGCATTTGCCGCGTAATTGGAAATGAGGAACTCGTAGGCATCGCCAAAGAGGTCGATCTGATTCTCCTCGAAGTTGCCAAACGCTAACGAAGCCACACCGTTGAGTACGGCAGCCAGACGACTATTTCTCTCCCTAACAGTTCCGCCCAATCGGGGGCTAGTAGTATCAAAATCGGCAAACAAGCCCTTGATGTCGTCTTCTGAGGGATACCCTTTTGCCGAGTTCTCTATCGCCCGAAATATGGCGTGGAGGTCAGTATTCAGATTCTCGTTAGTGGAAGCGCTTGCCGCCACGTTTTCAAATAGTTGGCTTGGGTAGATGAAGTAGCCTTTGGTAATGATAGCGTCTTTTATCGTATCTTCTGATATCTTCTCATCCTCCATTGCAGCATAATGATTACGGGGATCGCCGCCTTCTATGTAGTTGGTAAAATTCTCACTAATGAATCGGTAGAACAGTGTCCCGAGCACGAATTGTTTGAAATCCCACCCGTCGACAGCTCCACGTACATCGTTGGCTATCTTCCATATTGCATTCTGCAATGCGATTCTTTGTGCTGCACTCGTCATTCCACTTTCCTGTATAGTTGATTCTCCGAACAAAAATAGAGAAAAAGCCCACTCTGTTCATATCGTGCGCAAAATCTATTGAGTTTGTCATATCTTGCATATCAATTACCGAAAGAACTAGGATACCAAACTTGCAGGAAACAATGGCACAATACAACGACCCTATAGCAGAATCGAACCATTTTATCGTACTGAATGAATACACCCTAAGTTCTGAGTTGCAAGAACCTGTAGCCCAGTACCAAAGTGAAAGCGAACTAGAGGATGAGTTTATAGACGACCTTTGTCATTTGGGCTATGAAAACCTCGGACATCTAACTCCCGATACGATGTTAGCGAATGTACGGACGCAGCTCGAGCAGCTTAACAACGTGCATTTTACTGATGCAGAATGGAAACGTTACCAAGAGGAATATCTCAATCGCTCCAGTGATACGCTTGCTGATACTACGAATAACATCCAGAACAATGAACTCTACACCTTTAAGTTTGATAACGGGGAATTGAAGAATATTTGTCTCGTAGACAAAAAGAATGTTTTGAATAACAAAGTACAAGTACTCAGACAGTTTAAGCAAGCGGCGAATCGGTACGACGTTACCATTCTGGTTAACGGACTCCCGATGGTGCAGATTGAGCTCAAGAAGCGCGGTGTTGCGATTCGCGAGGCTTTTAATCAGGTGCATCGTTACTCGAAGGAGAGTTTCAATAGCGAGAATTCGCTGTTCAAATACCTACAGCTCTTCGTCATCTCGAATGGTACGGATACACGCTATTTTGCCAATACGCTACAACGGGACAAGAATAGCTACGACTTTACTATGAACTGGGCGAAGGCTGATAACACGCTTATAAAAGACCTTAAGGATTTTACAGCTACCTTTTTCCAGAAAAACGCCCTCTTACAAATATTATTCAAGTACACGGTTTTTGATACGGAGCAGCATTTGCTCGTTATGCGTCCTTACCAAATTGCTGCTACTGAGCGCATATTGTGGAAGATCGTGTCGGCGCATGAGCGGAAAGAGTGGGGTAGACCAGAGGGGGGCGGTTACATCTGGCATACCACGGGGTCGGGCAAAACGCTAACGAGTTTTAAGACAGCGCGGCTTGCTATGCAGCTCGATTTCATTGCCAAGGTTTTTTTTGTGGTGGATCGCAAAGACCTAGACTATCAGACCATGAAAGAGTATCAGCGCTTTGATAAAGACAGCGTCACGGGCTCTGATAGTACTGAGGCATTGCGACGTAATATTGCGAAAAATGATAACAAGATTGTCGTAACCACACTCCAAAAACTCAATAACCTGCTCAGAAGCGAGGATGATTTGCCGATTTACAGGGAAGAGGTCGTATTTATTTTCGATGAGGCACACCGTTCTCAATTCGGCGAGGCACAAAAGAACCTTAGGAAGAGGTTCAAGAAATACTACCAATTTGGTTTTACAGGGACTCCTATTTTTGGGGAAAATGCTTTGGGCGCAGAATCCACCGCTAGCGTTTTTGGGCGCGAATTGCATGCCTACGTGATTACTGATGCCATACGCGATGAGAAGGTGCTCAAGTTCAAGGTGGACTACAACGATGTCCGTCCGATGTTCCGAGCACTGGAAACAGAAGTCGAAGATGAGAATGCAGAAAGCAAAAACGCGTTGCTGCATCCCCAACGGATTAAAGAAATAGTGACATATATACTACAGAATTTCAATATTAAGACTCACCGCAATAAGGAGGGAAAAGGTTTCAATGCGATGTTTGCAGTAAGCAGTATTGAGGCAGCTAAACTATATTACATGGAATTTGCCCAACAGCAAGCCTCGGTGGAGAAACCGTTGCGCGTTGCCACCATTTTCTCTTTTGCCGCCAACGAAGAACAATATGCTAAGGGTGAAATAGCGGACGAGAATTTTACCCCTTCTGAGCTTGATGCGAGTGCGAAGGAGTTCCTGAGGCAAGCTATTGCCGACTACAACCGCATGTTCAGCTCCTCTTTTAGTATTGAGAAGTTTCAAGACTACTATCGCGACTTAGCCAAACGAGTAAAAGCGCAGGAGATAGACCTACTCATTGTTGTCGGGATGTTCCTTACAGGTTTTGATGCCCCTAGGCTTAATACTCTGTTTGTCGACAAGAATTTGCGTTACCATGGACTTATGCAGGCTTATTCGCGCACAAATCGCATTTACGACGCCACAAAGACTTTTGGCAACATAGTAACCTTCCGCGACCTCGAAGACGCTACAAAACGCGCCATAACGCTTTTTGGCAATAAGAATACCAGCAAGGTCGTACTGGAAAAAAGCTATAAAGAACATATGAACGGCTTCCGTGATGAAACGACGGGGCTTGTGCATAAGGGCTATAGTGAAATCGTCAACGAGTTACAAAATAAATTCCCCCAACCAGCGCAAATAGAAACGGAAACAAATAAGAAGGAATTTGTGAAGCTCTTTGGTGAATATCTGCGTGTGGTAAACGTCCTTAAGAATTACGACTCGTTTACGCAACTGAGAGCATTTCAGGAAGTTGATGCTACAGATGCAGAAGCAGTTGCAACGTTCAAAGAAAAATATTACGTCCAAGACGCAGATCTGGATGAAATGAAACGAGTGACCGTGCTACCTGAGCGTACGGAACAAGATTACTGCTCCACGTATAATGACATCCGAGATTGGCTGCGTGACGAACAGACGGGACGAGAGAAAAACTATGTTTCGGGGGTTAATTGGGATGACGTGGTCTTTGAAATAGAGTTGCTTAAGTCCCAAGAAATTAATTTTGATTACATCCTTGAGCTGATTTTGGAACACCACCAAAAGAGTGGGAATAAACTTGCCCTGATTGAAGACATACGACGCATAATTCGCGCCAGCTTTGAAAATCGGAAAAAGGAGACTTTGGTGGTAGATTTCATCAAAGCGAGTGATATAGATTCTTTCAAAGAGAAAACAGACATCATCAAAGCCTTTTTCGAGTATGCTCAAGAAAGACAAAGGCGAGAAGCAGATCTATTGATTCGCGAAGAGGGCTTGAAGGAAAAGGAGGCGCGTTTGTTCATCAATCGGGCGCTCAAACACGGCTTTGTAAATGAGAATGGCAATGATCTCAATCAGGTCTTCTCGGGCAGTACAAGTCCGCTTAATAAAGATTTTCTAGCCAAGAAGAAAAAGGTTTTGGCACGCCTAAAACTCTATGTAGAAATATTTTCGGGCATTGGAGGACAGGTCTGATGCAGACCGTGTTCTGGGGTAGGTTTTAGTTCTTTATCTTAGTGGTGGTTTGTTGGTATTGTTTGCTATGCTGAAATTCGTAGAAGATCTTTTACAGGGTGCGCTCGTGGAGTGGAAAACATTGGGAGAGGTAATGGTTAGAACCAAGGGAATACCTATTACAGCTTCACAAATGCGACTGCTTAATAGAAGCGATGGAGCAGTAAAAATTTTTGCAGGAGGGAAAACCGTAGCGTATTTGGCTTATGAAGATC
Source organism: Bacteroidia bacterium (assembly GCA_905373625.1). GTDB lineage: Bacteria > Bacteroidota > Bacteroidia > Bacteroidales > CAJPTX01 > Bacteroides_D. The sequence goes on along the minus strand of CAJPTS010000121.1, from coordinate 403 downwards.
TGCCGCTACATGACATTCATTTCACTCCCTCTATAATAGTGAAATCGAGGGGTCTTGTTGAGTTTGAATATTATGACAAAGCGTTTAGTCATAAAAATGAGTTGTGGTCTTATCACAGTATGAGTGAAACGGTCGATACGAAATTTGTTTATTTTTTTTTGAAAACAAAAGAAACTCTTCTACGCACAAAAGCCGCGATTATGGGGGCGATGCCACAGATTTCTATACCAGACACCGAAAATATTCTCATTCCCATCCCCCCGCTCCGAGTGCAGGAAAAGATAGTAGAGATCCTCGATAAGTTTACTGAGCTCGAGGCGGAGCTCGAGGCGGAGCTCGAGGCGGAGCTCGAGGCGCGTGCAAAACAGTTCGAATACTACCGAAATAAGCTCCTAACCTTCGG
>CAJPTS010000120.1 GCA_905373625.1 Bacteroidia bacterium | reverse complement strand
TCTTGTGACTGACTTCCGTGCTTATTTATCGGGAGAAAAATATCGCGGAACTGCGGCAAGATCATCAGCAGGTCGTTTACGGGGAAGAAGACCTGACCGAAATGACGTCCGATAGCATCGATCAGTACCACGCCATCAAGCCCACCGAGCGGATGATTGGAGACAAAGAGATAGCGCTCCGTGCGAGATAAAGCCTCAATTCCATGCGTGGTATAATGTACGCCGAACTCTTCCAAGATATGCCGTGCAAACGCCTGCCCGTCTAAACCTCGCCCAGCACGCAGAGTAGCATTTACTTCAGGTACGTGCAGTATACGCGTTAAGTAGCGGTAGACCCAACGCGGCAGTTTTTTTGCTAAACGCGGATTCTTTTCCTCCAGAAGGCGACGGATGTCGACATTGCCGTCTATGAGACACTGCTCGACACTCATCCGACAAACGAACTACTGAAGCGGCACGATGCTATACTCAAAGCTCTCCATGACTGGATTAGAGAGCAACTGCGAGGCGAGCTCACCAGCGATCTTGCTTGCTTCGCCCTCATTTTGCGCTTCTACCACTAAGAGTATATGTTTTCCGATCCGAACATCTTGTACGGTCGCGTAGTCCATCTGATGGATTGTATTTAAGACGGCTTTGCCCTGTGGGTCGAGTAACGCACGCTGCGGCATTACATTGATTTGTACTTCAAATTTCATTATAGTTTCTCTCTCTTCGCTTGTAGTTTACTTGCCAAAAGTACCTAAAAAAATAGGATCTAATGTATGTTAACGTATGCCCTCACCTCCCCTACTCTGCTAAAACCTTTGCACGAATGTGCATATTAAGAGAGGTGACGAATTTCACGGTATTACGCAATAAATATTATCTCCCAGAACTATGGAGAGCCTTTTTTAGTCAAGGAAATATGCGAAGTAGTACGTAACTTTGCTATACAAAAATGTATAGAAAAGGGGCAATAATCTGACTGTAAGTCAGGGAGTTTTGCCCCGTATTTACTGAGTAAAGGGGGAAACTTTGGCACAAATTATAGTTACAGGCGCTAACGGACAGCTGGGGCGTTCGTTACAGGTGTGTAAACAACTGCAAGACGTCAGATATCTGAGTCACAACGATTTGGATATTTGTGATGGCACTGCTATACGTCAGCTCCTGAATGAAGAAAAACCGAGCTGGTTAATCAATTGTGCCGCCTATACCGCGGTAGACGCAGCAGAGACGAATACTACGCTCGCCTACGCAATAAATGGTCGTGCCGTACAAACTTTGGCGGACAGCTGTCTCGAATCTGACACACACTTATTACATATCTCTACTGACTACGTCTTTAGCGGCGAGGGTAACCGTCCGCACACAGAAAATGCTGTAGTGCACCCCGAAGGGGTATATGCCAAGAGTAAACGGATGGGCGAGGTGGCTGTCCTCAATTCTGCCGCAGGCTTAGTACTGCGGACTAGTTGGTTATACTCCTATTACGAGCGGAATTTCTTCCGCACGATACTTAAGAAATGTTTGGAAGGAGCTCCGTTACGTGTAGTCTCTGATCAAATCGGGACGCCAACTTGGGCAGGCAATCTAGCGCGCGCCATCTGCCAGATCGTGTCAAATAACCAGCGCCTAACTGGCGTTTATCATTTCTCTGATTTGGGTACGTGTAGTTGGTTCGATTTTGCGTGCTATATCCGTAAGGTAGCTGGAACGAGTAATGAGATTATCCCCATCCATACAAGCGAATGGCAGGCCACTGCTCCGCGTCCACAGTTTAGTGTGTTAGACAGCGCTTGGACGCGCGCGCTATTACACCTAGATGCCGAGAGCTGGCTAACTGGGGTGGAACACTGCTATAATAGCCTTGTACAACTCAAAGAGGGTAGGTACTTTCACGAAGAATATAAATAAAAAGACATAGATGGAAATAGCGGATGAGGTTATGACACGTGTCCGTGCATGGTTGTCATACGAATATGATTCTGATACGCGCGAACGTGTACAATACTTGTTGGACAATGACCCCACTGGTTTACAAGACGCTTTCGGAGCCGACCTAGAATTTGGTACTGGTGGCATGCGCGGTCTTATGGGCGTAGGACCTAATCGGCTTAATATCTATACAGTAGGGCGTGCCACGCAAGGTCTGGCAAATTATCTTCGTCAGCACAATACAACGGTGTCAGAATTACGAGTCGCCATAGCCTACGACTGTCGCAACAACAGCAATCGCTTTGCCGAGATTGCGGCCGACACGCTGGCGGCTAACGGTATTCGCGTCTTTTTATTTGAAAGCTTGCGTCCGACCCCCGAACTCAGTTTTGCAGTACGTGTACTTGCTTGCCACGCAGGGATTGTTATCACGGCATCGCACAATCCTAAAGAATACAACGGGTATAAGGTCTACTGGAGCGACGGAGCGCAAGTCGTACCTCCTCACGATAAGGGGATTATAGAAGAAGTACAAAAGCTAGGAAAAAGTGAAGAGGTTAAACGAAAGGGCGATCAGGGGAATATTGTACAAATCGGGCGTGAGCTAGATGAGGTTTATTTGAGCACACTACTTTCACACCCTCTCTGCGCCAATCGGCTAGCAGAAGGCACGGAACTGGGCATAGTTTATACCCCCATACATGGCACTGGCGGTATGTTAGTCCCTCAGCTTCTTAAACGCGCAGGATTCCGAAACGTACACGTTGTAAGCAAACAGCGCGAGGCCGATGGTAACTTCCCAACCGTAACCTCCCCTAACCCCGAAGAGGAGTCTGCCATGAGTATGGCAGTAGCATTGGCTGAAGAAAATAACGCCACGCTTGTTTTGGGTACAGATCCTGACGCTGATCGCGTGGGCATGTATGCTCGCAATTCCGCAGGCGCATTGGTGCGTTTTGATGGCAATCAGATAGCTACACTCCTCGCGTACTACGTACTGGAACGCGAAAAAGAATTGGGGATAAACAAAGGGAAACGTTTCATGGTACGCACCATTGTTACTACTCCACTTTTAGATGCCCTAGCAGTCGCATACAAAGTAGAGATGCGTCAGGTACTAACAGGCTTTAAGTATATTGCCGAGATAATAGCACAGCTGGAGGGCAAAAGTCGTTTTGTGATGGGGGCTGAAGAGAGTCATGGTTACCTTGTCGGGAGCAGTGTTCGCGACAAAGATGCGGTACAAGCCTGCTTGCTTTTGGCTCAGTATGCGGCAAAATGTGCTAAACGAGGTACAAATCTGTACGACGAGTTACAGCATATCTATGAGAAATTCGGCTTCTGGAAGCATGCACAACGCTCCTTGGTACGAAAAGGCGAGGAAGGACGCAATGAAATAAAACAACGCATGCAACTCCTACGCTCCACTCCTCCCAAAACTATCGGGGGCGAGCTCGTGGTGCGCATCACGGATTATCTGACTGCACACGCATACTGCCCTACTACACAGCAGGAGTTGGAACGCCCTCGTTTACATGCAGACGTAATTGAAATGGAGACCGAAAACGGCTCTCGCATTATTGTGCGCCCCTCAGGCACTGAGCCCAAAATTAAGTACTACGTGGGCGTGCGGGACGCTAAGTATACTCCGCAGAGTGAACTAATACTGACGGATCGTATAACACGCATTTTTGAAGACGTTGTAAACGAATAAACACAGCGATGGAATTAGTTTTTGCCACGCATAACCGTCACAAACTGCAAGAGGTTGCCGCTCTATTACGAGCGTGCGATCAGGTTACATCGCCCCTTGATTATGGTTTTGACCATGAAATACCTGAAGACCATGATACCATAGAAGCCAACTCGGCACAAAAGGCGCAATATATTTATCAAACCCTTAATCGTACAGTCTTTGCGGATGATACGGGACTGGAAGTGGCTGCGCTCAATGGGGCACCTGGCGTTTATTCAGCGCGCTATGCTGGAGAAGACTGTTCGTTTGAAGACAATATAGAGAAGCTCTTACGTAACTTAGAGGGAATACAGGACAGACGTGCCTGTTTTCGTACTGTCGTAACGCTTATAATCAATGGTGAGGCGTTTCAATTTGAAGGTCGCATAGATGGAGAGATTCTGACTATGCGGCAGGGCATCGAAGGCTTCGGCTACGACCCAATCTTCCGTCCAAACGGTCACTCGCTTTCATTTGCCGAGATGGATATGAAGACCAAAAACACCATGAGTCACCGTGCACGCGCCATACAGCGTATGGTAGAATTCCTTAATAACCGTTACCCATGTCAATAAAACTACGCTGCACACTCCTTCTTGTCGTAGTACTTTACGGAACTGCCCTACTTGCTCAACCAGGCGAGTGGGGCGATTTGTTTTCCTACTACCAGTCCCAAGGCATTGCTTACAACCAGGAAGAATGCGTAAACTACACAAAAAATACACTACTCCGCTATAACTTCCAGACGGGCGAGCGGACAAAACTGTCTAAAATACACGGGCTGAGCTATGCCAATATATTGCACGTCTCGTTATCGCGCACGGGCGAATTATGGATCTGCTACGCATCGGGACGAGTGGAATATCAATCCCCAAACGGGGAACGCGAAGTGTATACAGGCATGGAGGACGAAGTTATACATGGTCTTCGTAATCCCATTTTCCGTTTGCAAAGCACGGATCAAAACAGTTGCATAGGGATTAGCAAAGATTATGTCTACTACTTTGCCAATGGCATTTTGCAAAATCAGTTCCGTATCTGGGGGAAAAACCAAGCCACTCTCGAGCTGACATCAGTAGCAGCATACAAAGGAAAAATATTTATTGGTACGTCTAACGGCGTTTATGCGTCGGGAACGTCTGTAGATGATTCCAACTACCAAAAGTACGGGACATTGAATGGCAGAATATACTCTCTTGCTGCCGATGCGAGTCACCTTGTTGCCCTACGAACACTCTCTGTAGGGTATGACCTCTGGAGTACTACACTTGACGGAACCTGGACTTCTATCGCGGCACGACCTAACAACCTAGAACATGATATCAGTCTGAGCAATGGGCGCATAATCGTGTCGGAGTCTACGGATCTTGTGAGTATAAAATTGGATGGGAGTGAGGAATTACTACATACCGATGCGCTTTTACCCACTCACTCTCAACTGCGGGCAGTATATGCATTTTATGCCCCCGACGGGGAGCTTTATGTGGCAAGTAAACATCGGGGACTTCTACGTTCTACAGGCACTGAGAATTTTGAGGCGCTAGCCCCCACGAGTCCCGCCTTTGTTGGGAGTTCGCACGTATTGCCTATTACAGCAACAGAAGTAGTAATTACCAACAACGAAATGCACGCTTCGTCGCCTGCACCCAACCAAGAGTTCCCGCTCTTTTTTTATCAAACAGGGGCATACGAAGGTATAAACGTCTACTGGACGAAACCTGTTCGTGTCACAGATGTAGTACTACTTGACGCCCAACTGCACCAATTTGCCATTGCAACCGAGGATGCGGGCATACTCATCTTTGAAAAAGAACAACTAATATCGCAAATTACAGCCGATAATAGCCCACTTCCCCGCACCAGTTCAGGTACTACGACTAACATCAATGCTCTCACTGTTGCCAAAGATGGTACTCTCTATATTTGCGCTGGCGCAGCTGGAGAGCTTTTTCGTCGGACTTCAGATGGCACTATGACCCCAGCCCCCCTACCACGCCTCTATGCACAAGCTAAAATGCGTCTTTTGTTTTCGCCCAAAAAGATTCTCTTCCTGAGCAGCGATAACCAATACGA
>CAJPTS010000119.1 GCA_905373625.1 Bacteroidia bacterium | reverse complement strand
TATGGCATGATGTGAATATCAAAAATACGCCATTGGCGTATTTAACGGGCGAGGCGTGCCTCGCCCCTACAAGACCTTGCCACGACAAGGGTAACGACAAAGGGTAACGACAAAGGGTAATCATGGGAGTGTGCGCCGCACACGTATTGTGATTATTCTCTATGTCTATTCTGCGGGCGAGGCATGCCTCGCCCCTACAAGACCTTGCGGAGGCAAGGCTAAACACGAAACAGACAAATACGTAGAAAACCGTACAATACAGTTAGTTATCTGCTAACGGCATAGCGTTACTCAAAACACAAAAAACGCCAGCCTCTTTGAGGCTGGCGTACAGTTTAGCAGCAAAACAACTTATTAGAACTGATCTTTTGGTGGTTCTACATACTGGTTCTGTTCTACTTTTGGATTCAACAAGACTTCACGCTCTGGGAACTGTAATAAACGACGCGGATCACTTGGCTCTAAATCGAATCTAGTTTTAGCGGGATAAACGTCCTTAACTGCCTTCGAATTGCTACGTATCATCTTAAGATTTAAGCGCATCATATCAAAGTACGGAACCCCTTCGCCAAAGAACTCTATCTGTTTCTGACGTACTATCTCACTTTCGAAATCGCCATAAGCAGCTACCGTATAACCCGGTTCGCGATAAGTTTTTACGAAGTTTTCCAAAGTGGCAATTCCGCCCGCCTTGTTACCTCCCCTATACTGCGCCTCTGCAAGGATATAGTACATTTCCTCGATACGCATCATGGGGTAATCGCCAGTGAAATCATCATCGGATGTTGAAGGAGGTGCAAACTTTACACATGCATTTACAAAAGGTTCTTGGAACTGCGTTAATATTTCGTTCATCTTCGCATCTGCGGCAGCCCCCGACAACTTAAGCGCCTTTGTCACATAATTTTCAAACCCCTTCAAATCGGGCGCACTCGGATCCGTGGTAACCCACCATGCTTTACGGACATCAGTATCTTTGATTGTAGCGAAAATAGCTGGATTTAAACATCTAGGCGCTACAGTTGCATACCCTCCCTTCTTTATTGGAGAGTTCATACTTGTCCAGCTTATTATTGATTTCGAATTTTCATCATTCGCAGTCCAAACAATACCCCACAATACATTGTGATCTGTAGCATCTGCAAAATGCGGATAGCTAGCCTCGTCTAGGCTATAAGGAGTTTTCTTAGAATGATCAATGACGTCCTTCGCAGCTTCTTCAGCTTTAGCATATTCGCCCTTCGTCAAATAAAAACGTGCTAAAAGCCCATTTACTGTGTAAAGATTTATTGTCTCAACGCCTTCTGTTTTATTTTTTAGTAATTCCTTCGCCTCGAGCAAATCTTTTTCAATCTGATCATAAACTTCTTTCACTGAAGCACGCGGAGCGGTGAGCGCCTGTTCAGGAGGCGTGGTCTCGAGAATGAGCGGCACACCTGGCTTATCCTCATTCCCCTTATAATTAAACTGATACATTTGTATCAACTCAAAGTACGCAAAAGCACGGAATGCCATTGCCTCACCACGTGTCTGTTTAATCTGCGGATCATCTGCAGTAGCACTCGTAAGATAGTCATTAGCAGCCTTTATGTACGCATAGTAACTAGCATAGATCATTCGTACATAAAGGGACTGAGGTGTATTTTCAGTATAATCAAACATACCAGCATACATGAAGTCATAAGATCTACCAGATGCATGTCTTAGCCACATACTGCCAGTTCTTACTTCAGACAAATTCATCTGGTTAGGATACCCGTAATCACTATGAAGGAGAGCTCCTCTGCGCTCTAGACGATCTATCTTTTTTAACTCATCGTACATCCCCGCAAGCACCGCCGAAGCCTTACTCGGGTCAGATTTCCACGCCTCATTTAGCTGCTCTGGAAGAAGTATACTCCCCTCTGGGAAAAGTTCAAGCTCCTTGGAACAGCTACTAAAGAAAAGCGGAAGGAGTAATAACGATGATAATACAAACGATATAATATGCTTATTCGACATTATCTACAAAAATTAGAAAGTTAGATTTAGCCCCGCAGACACGGTGCGAACGACCTTATAACCGACCTCAGCCCCGAATCTGGGGTCAAAGCCCTTACGTGCGGAAAATAGCCACACATTATCTGCTACAACATATACACGCAAGCTGCCAACGCCTATCTTATCCAGCCACTCTCTCTTAAATGTGTAACCTAATGTTAAGTTGTCAATCGAGAGATATGTCGCTGAGATCAAAAAGCGCGAAGAGCGGGAATTTTCATTTTTACGGCTATAATCCATCATAGGGATGTCTGTTTTCTTTTCAGGAGTCCAAGATTTCAACATATCCTTGTGCAACGCATGTCCATTGTTTGAGCCCCCGTGCATTAAACTAGCATAACCATCATCTAATTGCTTACCGCCAAGCGAGTATGTAAAGCCAGCATTGAAATCGAAACCATAAAAATCTACCTGTGTAGCAAAACCACCTCTGAGTTTCGGTTCAAGACTTGTGTACAACACTCTGTTCTGCGCTTGATATGCAACAGTATAATCATCAGTTACACCATACTCATTCTTTTTTTCATCATACGTTTGCCAATTCGCATGCCCGTCATCGCCAACGCCTTTATATTCGGGTAACAAAAGATCTCCGTACGAGCCACCTTCACGGAAGACTCTGATTCCAGAGAGATAGCCATATTTATTTGTCTTCCACTCCTCGGGTAGCTTTACCAGCTTATTTTTTACATAGCCGCCATTAAATGATACCGTCCATTCGATATCCTTGGTACGATACGGTACGCCGCGAATTTCAAAATCAACCCCCGTATTACTCATTTCACCGATATTGGAATACAAGCCAGTATACCCCGATGACGGCGGAACGCTCAGACGGAACAACATGTCTGACACATTGCGACGGTAGAACTCAATGCTTCCCGACAACCGATTTCTAAAGAACGCGTATTCAACACCGACATTGAAGTTCTTACTGGTTTCCCAAGTAATATCGGGATTTCCCTTACTGTCAAATAGAACAGAGAAACTTCCATTTTTATCAGCGAGAGAATAATTATCTACATATCTGTAAGATCCGATATTATCATTTCCTTGTTCTCCGTAGCTCACCTTAAGTTTAAGGAGATCTAGGAAGTTACGGGTAGATTCCATAAAAGACTCCTTAGAAATTAGCCAAGAAGCACCTGCACTATAGAAATTCCCCCAGCGCTTGTTAGACGCAAAGCGGCTAGAACCATCGCGACGGAAAGAGAGGCTTACAAAATACTTCTCAGCCCAGTCGTACTGCGCACGCCCAAGATATCCTTCAACACGATAACGACCGCGCGATGACTCTGCACTTGGAGTTCCGATTGCACTATTCAATTCGCGAGCATCGGGATGATAAAATTTAGATCTATATGCTTCCAAGCCTTCATTCGACGTACTATAATACTCATGTCCTAACAAGACATCAATATGATGTTCGCCGTAAGCATGATTCCAGTTCAATAACTGCTGTACATTCAATGTACCTCCGCGAGTGAAACGCTTATCAATTAGTCCGCCTTTATCAGCTGTCTGACCATAATAAGCATTCTGCCTAGATGTATGGTACGTATCGTCTAGATCATATCCCACATTGAAAGTTAATTTGAAATCATAGGGGATAATAAAATCGATGTAACTACGAAGTCCCAAGATATGTGCAACATGCTCGTTCAAGTCATATTTATTTGACGCAATCGGGTTTGCATCGGAGAAATTAGGACGAACGAAGCCTGGGAATTGCCCCTTTCCATAATCATATACCTTTTCCCCGTTTCGTGCATCGATCATCTCTTTCTTGTTTTCGTCGCGAACATAGAGAGGATAAATAGGCGCCATTCCATCAGCAACGGCAAAAATATTTCCCGAACTTCCGCCATGAGTAGTAGCTGTAAGCAGATTTGACGTATAAGTGGTATAAGAGATATTTCCGCCCATATTCAACCATTTCTTGGGACGATAATCACCACGCAAACGTGAGGTAAAGCGCTCGAAATTAGAACCTGTAGTATACCCCTTATCATTCAGATATCCCGATGAGAAGAAGTAGTTAGCTAGCTCACTGCGGCCCGACAAAGAGATGGTATATTCCTGACGCACATTAGGCGAATAAGCGGCCTTTACCCAGTCGTCTGGGTGCATCCAATATACTTTGCCATCTTTTCCTCGTACCATACGTCCAACCGTAGCATCGTCAGCCATAGAGAAAGTACCGTCAGAATTACGTGAAAAGAAATTCTCCGTGGCAGGATTTACATCTTCATCGCTTTCTGGACGCGAGAATGGGAAATACACAATTTGCGTACCATCTTTCTTAAACATTGCCAGATTAGCCGCCTTCAAGGGATCTGCTGCCCCATTCAAGACTTCATAATTGTAAAGCGACTCAAAGTATTTTTCAGCATACTGTTTAGGATTCGTGATCTTATCATAGTCAGGAATACCACGGTAGTTCATTCCCACTTTTGCTGTTACATTTACATTTAAGGAGCCAGCATTACGCGCATTAGCACCGCTTTTTGTGGTAATCATCACCACGCCGTTAGCAGCACGTGCACCGTAAAGAGCAGCAGAAGCCGCATCCTTCAACAATACAGTGCTCTCAACGTCAGCAGGGTTGATGGAAGAGATGTCGCCGTCATAAGGCACACCATCCACAACATAGAGAGGATCATTACTAGCGGAGAAAGATCCACGTCCACGGATACGTATTGTTGAAGACGTACCAGGCTGGTTATTTGACGAGGTTACAGAGACACCAGGAACTTTTCCAGCAAGAGCGTTAACCACGTTAGAAACCTGTTTACGCTCTAGCTCCTTGCTACTCACCGAAGCTGCTGATCCTGTAAACGAGCTCTTCTTTGATTTACCAAAAGCCACGACCATGACCTCGTCAATCTCCTCGTTCGCGAGCTGCATCACGACGTTAATCGTGGTTTGCTCACCGACGGTGATCTCTTGGGTCTCATAGCCCGTGTAGGCAAAAACAAGTACGGTCTCTGGGCCTGCAACTCGAATGGAATAACGCCCGTCTGCGTCAGTAACTACTCCCGTTTGCGTCCCTTTTACCTGTACGGCCAGCTGAATCAAAGGCGATCCGTCCTCTACCGAGGTAACGACCCCTGTCACTGTGCGCTGCTGACCCAACGCACATCCAATCCACGTCAGTAATGACGCGAGTAGTAGTACTACTTTTCTCATACAGCTATCTTTTTATAAGTTAATAATTGTGCTTGCTGCTTTACTATTTGCAAGAGAGCCAACAACGCTAGGGGCACTTCGTCAAAATCGCAACCGCGTCAGTAGTATTACCGTTGCAATTCTAAAAAGAATTCCCTAGTCAAAATTAAAAAAAATATTCTATTCCGATGTAACTTTTCGGTTACCTGATCGTCTCTTTTTCTAAAAATTCTCCTCCGCTTCTTGTGTAACTCCACAGATTACAGGCTTTTTACGCGATCGAGGCGCAAAAATAAATTCTAAGTTTTAGGGACGGATTTAGCTAGAGACGAATGACGAGCGGAAATGCACGCAAAGCGATTATAGATGACGCTCTGCATGAGATGGCAAAGCAACGCCCGCTCATTAAATTCTGAGCTATTGTTTAAGGCGAAAAACGTAGGTGATAGTTCCTACTTGCATCTCGGGCGCATCGGCGGCGACATCAAAATGCGCTTGCATTGCAGCATTCTCAGATGCTGTGAGAAATGTTTTATCGTATAGCGTACTGCCCTTCTCGCCCGCCTCGGCTTTCACCACTTTACCTTCTTTATTTACCCAGACCTTGACAACGACTTTACCGTTTTTTTGTCCAGGGTATTCGGGCGGAGGTAACTTTAGTGC